>JAZRTO010000122.1:0-3301 GCA_045652065.1 Acutalibacteraceae bacterium | reverse complement strand
GCAGGCAAAACGGCGTTTCATCGTTTCAAAATCGTCGCTGATGATTTCGTCTTTTGAATCAGGCTCGACCGTCACAAGATGCCAGATATTTGACACCTTATCGGGATTTTTCTTATCAATTCTTATAGCTCTTCCTCGCATCTGATTAGAAAGCATAAAGCTGCCTACAAAGCTTGCAAGAATCAGAGAATTGATATTCGGGGAATCCCAGCCCTCGCCAAGCAGAGACTTTGTGCCGACAAGAACATTTATATATCCCTCTCCGAATACCCTTGTAATAATTCCAACCTTATTCTTATTAGAGCCAGAAAAGATAATTTCACTGTGTGAGGTATTCACAATGGGCTTTACAATACAATTTACCCTTTCTTCATTTGCAATTTTCTGTGCCGCTGAAATGGCTGTATTAGGAAGAATCACAAGCGTTCCCGTAAGAAGGGCAATCTTTGCCTTTTCTCTGCATTTTCTTCTTACAGCCTCAAAAACAGGTAAAGCCCCCATTGTATGAATTTCTTCGTCTGTCCCCACGCTTTTCATTATATCCTTTTTTATGAAGTCAGTAAGTATAAGCATACGAAGTCCGTCGCCGAGGTTTTGGAAATCGCTTTCTGTAATGGCTTCAATGCTTTTCAGCTTTCCCATTGAAGAAGCAAGCATCTTATTGAGCTTATCATTAATGATAAGGCTGACTCTCCTCTTTTCAATAAGAGAGCTTTCGGACAAAATTTTTCTCAGCTCCCCCGAGAGACCTTCTCCGAAAATTTCAGGACTGTCAATTACAAACTGAAATGCATTCTGTACGGTTTCGGTGGTACATTCCGGAATATTTTTCCTGCCGAAAACCTTTGCTGTTATATTCTGCGGAATTTTTGCGCCTTTAGAGGCTGCAACAGAAATTAGTGCAGAAAAGCCTTCTGTATTTTCATAAAGAATTTCTTCGCTGAAAGGCTTTTCGCCGATAATTCCGCAGCTTCTGAGAGCCGCAGTCATATAGCCGTCAGCAAGTATCTTTTTTGTACATTCCTGTGCTTTTAATTTGTAATTTCTCAGCATTTCTGCCTCATCCTCTGTAGGATAACTGAAATAAACATAATCCTGATGGGGACAAAGTGTTTTCTGTTTTACAAGCTGAGGCACAAAAATCTCTTCATCAATCTCACCGCAAAGCCGTGAATATCTCTCCCATTCTCCGGCGGAAGAATCATAAGGCGGTGTTGCCGTAAGAGATATAATTGTAACATCCGTACCCAGTTCAACAACGAATTTTTCAAGAGCTCTCTGCCATTCGCTTTTAAGATGATGTGCTTCATCAAGACAGAGAGTTTTTATACCAACACGCTTAACCTCCGAAATCAGGTCAAAATTACTGAAATCAGATGCAGCCTCAGTTTCAAGAGCCTCCTCGTCAGCTTCAATATTCATCGGAAGCTTGTTGACAGCGGCATGAAGAGCCTGATAAGTTATTGAGGTAAGAAGCGAGGGCCTCATAAGATCAAATGACACATAATCGCTTATGCTTTCCGTTTCGGGCAAATAACACTCCCCGAATCTGTCACCCCATTGTTGTTTTATAGAAACAGAGGGAGAAAGAACGAGAGCAGGCGCACCGAGTCTTCTGATAAGCTCAAGCCCGAGAACGGTTTTTCCGCTGCCGGGAGCCGCAACAATATGTATTTTTTTGTCGAGAAGATGCTTATTTGCATTATCAAGCACCTTCTGCTGATAATCACGGAACGTCCATTTGAATTTTATAAGGCTGAAATCCTTCATTTCTTTACTCCCAAAGTTTTTTATTATTTTAACACAGTTAACTTTTTAATTCAAGAAAAAGACAGCCGGTACTACCGACTGTCTTATTTCTTTAGAAAAACTTATCCCATTCACCATTTACAAGAGCTGCTGTGCCGACTTCTTTTGCAGCAGTTGTTTCTTCTCCGGCGGGAGCGGTTGTTTCTTCGGTGTTACCGCCGCATGCGGCAAGAGATAAAACAAGCATAATTGTCATTAATAAAGCGAGTATTTTTTATTTTAATTTACCCTTTTTTTATAGTTTAACTATTTTTCGGTTTTCCGCACTCGGTGCAGAAATTACCATTATTATTGCTTCCGCAGGAACAAAGCCAGAAATCAGGCTTTTTCACTCCGCATTCAGTACAGAATTTACCAGAATTCAGGTTGCCGCAGGAGCATTTCCAGCTATTGCCCTTGGGCTCTTCGGATGCAGAAGCACCGATACCTACAGATGCAAGTAATTTCTCTGTCTTATGATCCACCTGAATTTGCATATCCGAAATGCGTATAGCTCTGACACCGCATCTCGATTCCCATTCTTCAACGCGCTTGTACTCTAAAGCCCTGTCTGCCTCATTTACCGTTTTGTGCTTAATTTCATCAAGAGAAGCACCCTCTTCAAAAAGTGCGGTAAACGTTCTCTTTACGGCAAGCTCAGCATCCTTTTGCATAAACTCTGCAGGTAAAATTCCGCCAAACATTGTATCAAGACGCTCTTGATCAACTATGTCATATTCAATTTTTGCCTTGAACCATATCGATGCCGTAAGGTCAAACATTCCCTGTACCACCCGGGCCCAGAAATTTCCGCTGAACGGAATTGACATACAATGCTCTGACATTTGTTTTTTTCCTCCTGAAAGTTTTATGCCCAGGGATTCATGCTTTCGGGCTGACGGATATCTGCCAGAATAAACTGCTCCCAAAGATACCATTTGCCGTCCTTTGCAAGGCGCATCTGCACACTTCTGAGGCTGTCTGCTCCGCCTGAACGGACATAAAGCGTAGCATATGTTTCATTCTGATAGGAATAAGGATTATCGCTTACTGTTACCGTATAAGGCTCTGCAGGCAGATAATTGTTTGCAGGTGTTGCCCCTTCAAAGTAAGAACGGGGCACGTAATCCTTATCGCGGAAGCGGTCTGCAATGAACTGCTTATCCATTACACTAAGCGGTCTCGGACCTCTTAAAAAATCAAGCATTTTAAGAGCTTCTTCTTTGTTTTCAGGATAAAAGCAAAATGCGAGTACGGTTAAAGCCGCAGTATCAAAGGGATCGGAAAGCTGAGCTTCGGGTAAGCTCTTAAATTCTTCAAAGCTTTCCGGCAGTCTACCGAAAACTATTTTTTTGCTTTTATTTCCGCCGCTTGCTGCAACAGGAGCCTTTGCCACAGGCGGATTTTTAATCTTATCAAAAAGTCCCATTGTTACCTCCTCATATTACCTACTCAGAAGGTACGGCTGCTGCTGCCACGGCTGCCGCCTGATGAGCTTGTGTGCGATGAAGAA
>JAZRTO010000121.1:0-28630 GCA_045652065.1 Acutalibacteraceae bacterium | reverse complement strand
AACCGTATGCTTTCAGGTGAATATCCTTACTTCATGCGTGAGCAGATAAAAGATGAAAAGGGTGCCGAGGTTATTTTCGGTATCGGTGCCATCGGCGGAATGGATGCTAAGGATTTCCACCTTGAAGACAGAGTTGAGGAGATAAAGAATCAGGCAAAATACTATGCTGAAAAGTCTTTTGAAATTGAAGATGAAAGAGAGCTTTCTCCCGAAATAAAGTTTATCTGCCAGCAGTTCTATCTTCCCGTTGATAATAATGTACTTCTGCTTCTTGCAATGAGAGGTACAATGAGCTTCAAGGCATTCCCCTCAAATGCGAGTGCACTGGGAGTTGCAATGAAAACCGAAATTACCTATATGACAATAGGCGATCAGAAGATTCTTCTTCTTCCCGGAGAAAATTTTGTATCAACCGTTTACGGCGGATTTATGGACAAGGAGAATTCAACGACGGGACTTTCTCCCGAGGTTAATGCGGAGCCCCTCGCAGATATTGCAGGGGACAGCGAAATGATTGCATTCGGTGTAACAAACGATATGGCAGGCTACTGTGTTCCGAAAAATGACTTTGTTCTTCATCCCACACAGCCATATCTTAATTCCACACGCGACCGTTTTGATGAAAATCACTACCACGAAACAAATTCAATGGGTCCCGAAACTCACAAGTTTATTGCGGATACGCTGAAAATGGTGGTGAAGAATTTCAATCGCTGAATCACATAATCCTTGACTTATATTATTTATAATATATAATATTTCGTATACTATACAGAAATCCGGAGGTATTTGTTATGTTCGATTTTCAGGACTTCAAGGAAAGTCCGTTAATGCTGGCATTGGCAGCGGTAATCATCGGTTTTGTCGTTGTCGAATCACTTTTCTTTATGGCTAAGGCCTGGAAGCGCGGTAAGGAAATTGGTATGACCACCGAGCAGCTTAAAAATACTGTTGTTTCAAGTGCCCTTTTCTCCGTTGCTCCTGCAATTTCAATTCTTGCAACGGTTGTTGTTCTTGCTTCCGCACTCGGTATTGTTCTTCCCTGGATAAGACTCAGTGTTGTAGGTAATCTTCTTTATGAAACAACCGCAGCGGAAACAATGCTTGATGTTCTCGGCAGTAACATAAACACGGAGGTTACAAAGGAAGCTGACTTTGCTGCTATTGCCTGGGTTATGACAACAGGTATCTGCTTCGGACTTCTCCTTGTTACCTTTATCGGAAAATTTATTATCAAGAAAATCAGCAAGGCTACGGCAAAAAGCGAAAAGAGCTCAAATATTGCTGATGTTATATCTGCATCCGCTTTTATCGGAATAATCTCCGCTTTCGTTGCTCAGTCAATAAACGGAAAATCATCAGACGGTTCCTCCGATGCTGGCTTTATGTCGATTATGACACTTGTAAGTGCAATAGTCATTTATCTTGTATTTGAAACAATCTGTCAGAAGCTGAAGCTTAAGAAGCTTGAACTTTTTGCAACTCCCTTAAGTATTTTCGGTGCTATGGCTGTGGCAGTTCTTCTTAATATGTGGCTGCCCGAAACAATTACTTCGTTTACATGGTGGGGGTAAGAAAAAATGGCTAAAGTGAAAAAACAGAAAGATTATTTCGATTCAGTACATATCTGGGGCAGAGTCTGGTCAATAGGTGCGCTTCTTGTGCTTTTCTCTCTCCCTGTTGCTATCAGTGTTTACTATAATGCATGGCCGGAAGCAAACTTCGTTTTTGAAGCACTTCTCAAGCTTGTTCCTCTTTATTGGGTGACATCAATTATTGAGGTTATAACCTTCACACCAATGCTCGGTGCCGGCGGCGCATACTTAAGCTTTGTTACGGGTAATATTACTAACTTAAAGCTTCCCTGTGCTCTCAATGCTATGGAGCAGGCTAAGGTTAAGTCAAACAGCGAGGAAGGAGAAATCATTTCCACAATTGCAGTAGGTGCATCTGCTATTACAACTACTCTCATTATTGCTGTTGGTGTTATTCTTTTCTCCCCTGTGCTTGATGATCTCAGAAACAGCGAGGCATTAAAGCCCGCATTTTCCTATGTTTCCGCGGCACTTTTCGGTGCGCTCGGTGCATCATACCTTAAGAAGCACTGGAAGATATCAATTTTCCCCGTGCTCGTAGGTATTGTAATTCTTCTTATTATGCCCACCTTCGGTGTAAGCACTCTTCTCTTTGTTACAATTGTTGCCGCAATTGTAGGCGCTCTTGTTATGAGCAAAATCAAATCAGCCAAATAATTAACATTTTTCCAATAAATAAAAATTGTTATTGAAAAGCAAATGTGCTATACTCTTTACCTGAAAGGCGGTATAACAATGAAAAAATCCGGTACCTTATTAAAGAGCTTACTTGCGGTTATTCTTTCTGCTGTCATTATTCTGTCAGCTTTAAGCACGGCATTTGCAGCACAGGTTACAAATAAAAAGCAGGTACGTCAGTATCTTGAAACCTTCAACAGCTCCGTAAATGCAATAAAGAAAGAAACGCCTGCCTTCCATTATCACAAGGAAGCAGGAATTAGCCAGGATGAGGAAATTACCATAGTTTCAAAAAATGCAGCAGAGCTTTCCGATGAAGCAAGAAAATATCTCGGAATTCTTGTAGATGCATTCTTTAATCCCGAAAAAGGACTTGTTAACAACTTTATTGCAGTTCTTACGGGAACGGATTCGGAAATAACCGATACAGATGTTTACAAGGGAATGGAAAATAAAAATCTTCTTTCTCCCAAGGGTAAGAATTATATTTCCGCGCTTACAGCAGAGGATGAGTTTTCTTTGTATGCAGAAAAGAAAACAAATGCTCTTGACTCTTCAAAGGATTCAACAAAAATCCGTGTGACATTCCCCGAATACGATCTTGAAACTGTCAAGGACTCTTCACTTAAAAAGATGTTTGACCTTCCTTCCGGTGCAATAAATCCCGTGCTTGTAGGCTCCGAGAAGTTTGACGATGCCAACGATCCTCTTGACGAAATAAAGTTTGACAATTTTACCTTCCATGATGCTTATGCTCAGGCAGAGCTTGACGGTAACGGTCAGATTACAAAATATACACAGAACATCTCGTATACCTTCTCAATTTCATTCTATGATATGCTGAGAATATTCTCTGTATATGCAGATACCGACCTTATTGAAATCGGTCTTGCAATTGCAAACCCCATTCTTGCAGGTACTGGACAGCCTGAGATTACTGCAAGAGAGGCACTTAAGAGTACAATTCTTTTTATTCAGTACGATATTTTAACAGAGCTTACCCGCTTTGACTGGGAGCCCAGAGGGTTCGGTGATGTTGATAATAACGGTACGGTTGCTGCTTCCGATGCAAGAAGCGCTCTTCGCTACAGTGTTGGCCTTGAGAGCTTCAATAATCAGGAGAATCTCATATATGCTGATGTTAATTTTGACGGCTCTGTAACTGCAGCTGACGCAAGAAACATTCTTCGTATGTCTGTAGATCTTGAACAGAAATTTTCTGAAGTTCCTGAGGGCGAAAGCATAAAGATAATTGTGCTTATTCCTCCTGAGTCCGAAGAACCCGAAGAGCCGGAGAACGAAGGAGCTACCGATGCTCCCGAGACCGGTGAGCCCGACGGTGAAGAAGGTAATAATGTTGTTGATGAGATGACCGGCGATGTTTCAGAGTTCATTACCTCCATATTTGATTTTGTCAACGGTTTTACCGGCGACGAGATTACAAATGAAGGTGTTGCAGGCCTTATTCAGGATATCAAGGATATTATCGCTATAGGTAAGGGTGAAATGGAATACGAGGCCCCTGACGAAAGCACGGAAGAGACTGCTGAAGAAACGACAGAAAGTGCTTGACAAACAAGTGGATTTTGAATAGAATTTTACAATATATGATATGAAAGGAAATAACTGAAATGAGCTTCCAACTTACTCAGAAAGACTATGATAAACTTAAAGCCGAGCTTAAAAATCTCTATGAGCTTGACAAACTTAACATAATTGCTATTAAAGATGCAAAGGATCAGGGTGACCTTTCCGAAAACAGTGAATATGATGCTGCTAAGGCTGAAGAGGTAAAAATTAATCAGCGTATTGCAGAGCTTGAAAATCAGCTCAAGAATGCTGTTATCATTGATGAAAGCGTTCTTACAACAGAAACTGTACAGCTTGGTCTTTATGTAACAATTCTTGACAAGACATATAACGAAACAGAAACATATCAGATCGTTTCTTCTCTTGTTGATGATGTTCTTCTCAAGAAGCTCTCTGATACATCTCCCATCGGAAAGGCTCTTCTCGGCAAGAAGGTTGGCGACGTTGTAACCTTTGAAGGTGCAAAGCAGAAGTCTGAAATTGAAGTTCTTGCAATTTCAAAAAATAAGGCAGAGTAATTTTTATCCCCGATACAGACCGTCAGTTTGCATCGGGGAATTGATTTTATTGTATTACATTATACTATTTTATATTATATTTGCTTACGGAGGAATACTGTGAAATTAAAAACACTTGCACAGACATATGTTAAGGATCTTAAAAAATTAAGATTAAAAAACTTTGTTCTTCTGACTCTTGCAGGACTTATAAATTCTGTGGGTGTGGTATGCTTTCTTACGCCGGTAAAGCTTTATGACAGCGGAATATCGGGCACCTCGGTGCTTCTTGCACAGATAACTCCCGAATACCTTACCCTTTCGGTATTTCTTATTCTTCTCAATATCCCGTTGTTTCTTTACGGACTAAAAAAACAGGGGATAACATTTACTGTATATTCTATATATGCAGTAGGAATGTATTCTCTCGGTGCATGGCTTATTTCGGATGTGCTTCCCGTTGATGTGAATTTTGCATCTCCCCTTGCAGGAACAGATCTTCTTTTATGCGCTTTGTTCGGAGGTCTGATTTCAGGTGTCGGAAGCGGTCTTGTTATACGCTACGGTGGTGCAATTGACGGAATTGAAGTAATGGCTGTAATTTTTTCAAAGAAGCTCGGTATTACGGTGGGCACCTTTGTGATGGTATATAATGTTATTCTTTATATTATCGCAGGACTTATCATAAACAGCTGGATTCTTCCTCTTTATTCAATAGTGGCTTACGCGGCGGCACTGAAAACCGTAGACTTTCTTGTAGAGGGCTTCGACAGAGCGAAGTGTGCTATGATTATTACGTCCGAGCCTGACGTTATATGCGAAGAGCTTATGCATGCCTTTGAAACGGGTGCCACAAAAATTGAGGTTGTCGGCGGATATTCCAACGCCAAAAAGACTATGATATATTTTATAGTCAACCGTTTTCAGGTGGTAAGGCTTAAAGAGATTGTTCATGAAATTGATCGCACTGCTTTTATTACAATCAGTGATGTTGCAGACGTTTTTGCTTTGAACCAGGAAAAATAACCGATTACGGAGAAGAATGATGAAGGCTCAGGAACTACTTGAAATTTTAAGTGTCGCAGAAAAACTGAAGTGCATTACCCGTCATAGCGACACATCAAGCGGCAGACGGGAAAGCGTGGCAGAGCACTCATGGAGGCTTTCGCTTATGTGCTTACTGCTGGAAGAGGAATTTCCCGATACGGATATTCTGAAGGTGCTTAAAATGTGTATTATTCACGATCTGGGTGAAGCATTTACGGGGGATATTGCGACCTTTAATAAAACCGATGCTGATGCAAAAATGGAAGAAGCGCGATTCAATGAGTGGATTGAGACCTTTCCTCTGTTCCAGAAACAGCAGTTTTCTCAGCTTCTTCGAGAAATGGAGGAGCTTAAAACAAAAGAAGCCAAGCTTTATAAGGCACTTGATAAGCTTGAGGCTGTAATTCAGCACAATGAAAGCGATATAGCCTCATGGCTTCCCCTTGAGTATGATTTGCAGCTGAGCTACGGACAGGAAAATGTTGAATTTTCCCCTTATCTTAAAAATCTCAAGGTGCATATAGACAGATGGACAAAAGAAAAGATTGCTGAGTCGGAAAATAAATAATGCTTGTATGAACATATTTAATATGTTAAAATATTAAGAAAGCATCATAAGGGAAGTGTGGGTATGAATATCGCTGCGATACTTGCAGGCGGAAGCGGATTGCGTATGGGTACAGCTGTGCCTAAGCAGTTCCTTGAAATAGAAGGTGTTCCCGTTATTATAAGGAGTATAAATGCTTTTATTAATTCGGGTAAAATCGATAAATGCATTGTAAGTGTATCTGAGGATTTTATATCTTACACTGAAGAGCTTATAAAAAAGCATATTGATACGGAAAAAGAAATTTTTATTATAAGAGGCGGAAAAACAAGAGGAGATACCCTTTTCGGGGTTCTTTCCTTTATGAAGGAAAAGGAATTTCTTAAAGGAAGTGTTGTTCTGACCCATGACGCCGTCCGTCCGTTTATAAATAACAGGATTATTGAAGAAAATATAGCTGCCGCTAATGAGTATGGTGCCTGTAACACGGCAATTCCAGCGGTGGATACAATGCTTTTAAGTGCCGACGGGCAATTTATTGATTCCGTACCTGACAGAAGTCAGCTTTTTCATGCGCAGACGCCTCAGAGCTTTGATGCAGAAAGACTTTATGCTCTGATCGCAAAAACTCCCCGTGACAAGTTTGAAATGATGACTGACGGTTGCTCGGTTTTTTCATACCACAACGAAAAGGTTTTCCTTGTAAAAGGGGAAAATTATAATATAAAAATCACATATCCCGATGACCTTATAAGGGCAAAGGGAATAATAAGAGAATACTTTAACTGAACGGAGAAAATTATGGCTACATTAACTGTTATCGTTACTGCTTTTAATGATGACGAAAAGCTTAAATATACACTTGAGGGACTTGTCAGTCAGTCAACAGAGGACTTTGATGTTATTATTGTTGATGCTGGCTGTGACGAAAAAGCAAAAGCTGTTATAAAGGAATACTGCGATGAATATGTAGGCTTTCAGTCATTTGAAATTCCGCACTGCCTTATTCCCGAGGCCAGAAATTTTGGTATGAAGCAGGCAAAGGGTGAGCTTGTTTATTTTATAGACAGCGGTGACTATATTTCTCCCGATACAATAGAGACAGTTCTTGCTGCTGCAGATGAAACAAAGGCAGATATTATAACTCCCCGATATTATGTATCCGGTGAAAATGAGCCTTATTATGATACCTGGATGGATATGCTTGCAACAGTGCCTGATGTTGATCGTTTTGACAGAGCACTTCTTAACACACTGGATGTTGACGGCAGAGTTTACAGAAAGAAGTTTTTTGATCTTTATTCCATTCAGTTCCCGGCTACTCCCGTTTTCTATAATGCTGCATTTATTACGAAGCTGCTTTTTGGCTGCGATGCAAAAATGACAGGTGTTGCAGGTGCTATATATGCAAAAAGAAACGGCATATATGCAGACGGCTTCCCCGAAAAGGGTGAGCCTACTGAGGAAAATCTTGATGTTATCATCGGCGTTTATGAGCAGGCTTATTCGGATATAAGAAGTATTATTGAAGAGGAAACAGGCTCTGTTGACGGAGATGAATACACAATTCAGGAAATTCTTACCGTCTATTTTGAGGAGCTTACAAACAGATTTTACAGATATTTCTGGTATCTTACTGATGAAACTCTTGAAAAGCTTCGTGGTAAGTATGAGGGCATTTCCGCTCTTCTTACAAAAGAGAGAAGAGATAAGATAAACAAGACCTTCTCGGATCTTCGTTTCCCCCAGATGTATATTACAAGAGGCGATGCAGCAACCCTTCCTCTTTTTAGTATTCTTGCTGACCTTAATGACAATACACAGCTTGATGAATTTATAAACTCTCTTTACATACAGAAGTTCCCCTTCTTTCAGCTTTTCGTAAAGGAAAGTGCTGCAAACGATCCCTCTTTCCCCGAAAAATGGAAGCGTGCGGAGAACATAATTGTGCTTCCCGATAACGGTTTTTATCAGAAAGCACGAGCCGAAGCTGTCGGCATTACGATTAACGTAAAGGATCCTGCCCCCCTTGACCCGAGAATTCTTTCGGAGCTTTCACTTACAAAGGCGCCGAAGTCCTTTATTCAGTACATTTTCTCAAGTAAGAGAAAACAGTATTCTGCAAAGACTTATCTTAAGTCCAAAGGTCTTGCAATGCAGTAAATGATAATTGGTGTGGGTTTATGCCCACACCAACTTTTATTAAATCAGCTTTTAGCGGATGAAATCGCTTCTCGGAGAAATTCGTCGGCATCTTTTGTACAGAGCTCACTAACATAATTCAGGCGTAATGAATTATGATTATTCCCCTGCGAAGCCGAGAATCTCCAGAGGATCAACCAGCTGACCGTTTACTCGCATTTCAAGGTGCACGTGAGGAGCATCTGCACTTTCTACGGGAATTTCTCCTAATGTGCCGATAATTGTACCCTCATAAACCGTGGCTCCCTCAGATATGAGTGCTTCTTCGGCAAGTCCTGATATTGATGATACAATACCGTTTTTATGGTCAATTGTTACGGTATTACCCCAGATAGCATCCTTGGTTACCGATACCACCGTGCCTTCAGCGGTGGTTTTTACATTTTCACCCTTTATGCCCATAAAATCCACACCGTTATGTGTTCTGTAGTCCTTCATTGTCTGTGAGAATACGGGAATTCCCATACTGTAATCCTTGCTTACGGAAAGGGAAAGAGGGGAATAAAAGATTACAGCCTTTTCCGTTGTTGTTTCCTCAACCTTGGGGGAATTATTATCAAAAACAGCTGCGGTTGAAGGCTCATCCGGCTTTTTTGTTGTGAATTCTTCAATATTGATTTCAACGGAGCCGTTCTTTTTCTGCTTTTCAGTTGTGACTTCGGGTATAACAATATTGTCAAATTTTGTTGTTGTGCTTTCCTGAACCGCAGGTGTTTTTACGTTTGTTGCAGAAATGCCTGCAATGGCTGCCGCTAAGAGACAGAAGCCAAGCACAAAATACAAGGCATTGCTTTTCAACATTTTTCTGAATTTTGCTTTATAATCATCATTTATCATATATATTACCTCCTGAATTCATTTTGTCCCGACTCAGGAAAATTTATTCCGAAAAAAAATAAAAAAATCGAAACAAATGTTTGCTTTTTCTGAACATTTGTGCTATACTTCTTATGAAGTAATATTTTCCGGAGGTAAAATATGAAAGAACTTAATAATACGCAGAAAAAAATATATGAATTTCTTGCAGAACGTTCACAGAACGGTGTTCCCCCTACTGTCAGAGAAATCTGTGCAGCAGTAGGGCTTAAGTCCACTTCTTCCGTGCAGAGCAATCTTGATGCTCTTGAAGCAGCGGGCTATATTGAAAGGGATCCGATGCTTAAGCGCTCCATAAGAGTCAGAGGTCAGGAAAATAATGTAACACAGGTGCCCCTTATCGGAACGGTTACCGCAGGTATGCCCATTTTAGCTGTTGAGGCAATTGAAGGATATGTACCTTTCTCAGGCGGAGAAGCCTCCGATAAGCCTCTTTTTGCTTTGAGAGTAAAGGGTGACAGTATGATAAAGTGCGGCATTTTAAGCGGGGATATCATCATTGCCGAAAAAACTCCCGTGGCAAATAACGGTGACATAGTTGTAGCTCTTTTAGAGGATGAAGCCACTGTAAAGCGTTTTTATAAGGAAAACGGACATTTCCGCCTGCAGCCTGAAAATGATGAGTATGCCCCCATTATTTCAGATGAGGTAATAGTTCTCGGTAAGGTAGTGTCCCTTATAAGATATTTCTGAGAATAATAAAAAAAGTCCCGTGGGAAGCATTTACTTCTCGCGGGAAATTTTATACATTTTTCTTTCGTAGTTTTGCCTCTATTATGTCTGAAAACTGTGAAATGATAATTGCAACAAGCATTATAGCACAGCCCAGAATTTCATTGGAGGTGAGCATCTGACGAAGCATTATTGCACTGCAGATAACACCGAAAACAGATTCAAGGCACATTATGATGGAGGCTACCGTGGATTCCGTATATTTCTGACCGATAACCTGGAAGGTGTAGGCAAGTCCGCAGCTCATAATACCGGAATACAGTAAGGGGAGCATACTCTGATTTATGCCTTCAATTGTGGGATTTTCCGTTATGAGCATCAGTATGCAGGTGATTGTACCTGAAACGATGAACTGTGTGCAGGAA
Source organism: Acutalibacteraceae bacterium (assembly GCA_045652065.1). Lineage (GTDB taxonomy): Bacteria > Bacillota > Clostridia > Oscillospirales > Acutalibacteraceae > RUG806. Next base: position 18,501 of record JAZRTO010000121.1, on the reverse strand, counting down.
AGCTTTACGGGGTCGGTGTCTGCTGCCACCTTTTCAATTATGAGAATCTGTACTGCATAGAAAACTGCACAGGCAAGGGAGAAAAGGTCGCTTGCCGATATGCCTGAAAATCCCGTACCCTTTGCACAGAGAAAATAAAGTCCTACGGTGCCGATAATAACACAAAGCCAGGTGATGGGGGAAACCCTTTTTTTGAGAAATAAGCCTATAAGCGGCACAAAGAACATATAAAAAGCGGTTATGAATGCAATTTTTCCCGGTGAATGATCGGGATAGGAAAAGGCAAATTGCTGAAGGTTACTTGCAACACAAAGGGCAAGTCCCATTGCAGTACCGCCAATAAGTATTTTTTTTGTTTCGGATTTTACCTTTTGTTTGTCGGGGCGGCCCGATTTTTTTATTTTTATAAGGTCTGTAATTATTATAAAGGGCAGAAGTGTTGCTGCACCGAAAAGTGTTCTTATTCCGTTGAAGGTGAATGCTTCTACCGACTCCATTCCCAGTGACTGAGAAACAAATGACGAGCCCCATATGAAAGCCGTCAGAAAGAGCATTAATATGCCCTTTAACTGTGATTTTTTCATTATAGTAACCTTTTTCTTTCGTATATTCCAAAGAAAAAGAGTAGCATAATTAAGGGGCATTGTCAAGAAAGCATTTTTCTGAGCTTCAGCAATATTGTTTTTTCCTTGCGGGATACCTGTACCTGAGAAAGTCCCATCTTTTTTGCGGTGACGGTTTGTGTAAGTCCTCTGAAATAACGGTATTCAATAAGAAGTCTTTCATCCTCATCGAGAGCATCCAGGGAATTCATCAGGTCTATGTGAGAAGACAGCCGTTCTTCTTCCGATTCTACAGGGATATCTACCTGTCCCTCATCCTCATCTGCCGTGAGGGATATTACGGGAAGGCAGGCGCATAAAAGGGAAGCGGCTTCACTTACATCCATCCGGGCTTTATCCGCAATCTCGGTTATTGTGGGTTCACGTCCCAGTCTTGCGGAAAGCTCCTCCTTCAGAGTAAAGAGACTTCGTGCCTTTTCTTTTGCAGAGCGTCCGATTTTTACCGCACCGCCGTCACGGAATATTCTTTTTATTTCTCCCAAAATAGCAGGGACGGCATAGGTTGAAAAACGAAAGCCCAGCGTCGGGTCAAAGCCTGCTGCGGCTTTTATAAGTCCCACACAGCCGGCCTGGAAAAGATCATCATAGTCCACACCTGAGCCGCGGAAACGATTAGCGCAGGAGTGAACCAGTCCGAGATTTTCGGTTACAAGAGCATTTTCAGAACAGTTTTGCATTATTCACACTTTCCCGTGATTTTTTTTGTGAGTGTGACAACAGTCCCTTTTCCTTTTGCGGATTTAACCCTTACCTTATCGCAGAAGCTTTCCATAACGGTAAATCCCAGTCCCGAGCGGTCATCGCCTGCAGTAGTGAAAAGAGGCTCCATTGCTTTTTTTACATCCTCAATGCCTTCACCCTTATCTTTTATTTTTATTCTTAAGACATTGTCGGGGAGCACTGTGGCATCTATGTAAATTCTGCCCTGTTTCTCTTTATATCCGTGCACTATTGCATTTGTTACTGCCTCGCTGACAGCGGTTTTTATGTCGTTTATTTCTTCAATTGTAGGGTCGCAGAGAGCTGAAAATGCGGAAACTACGGCTCGTAAAAAGCCCTCATTTACGGATTTTGATGGAATGTTCATTCTGAAATCGTTAATTATCTTTGACATATTATCACCTGAATTCTATTCTGTGCTGAAGTCCTGAGAGCATCAGTATTTTTTTATCTCTTTCCTTAAGTCCCGTAACAACCGTACGGCAGTTTCTGGCTGATGCAAGCTTATATCTTCCTATAACAAGGCCCACTCCTGAAGAATCCATAAAGCTGACTGCTGAAAAGTCCAGAACAAGCTCAAGGGGAGCATGACGAATTATTTCCGAGTCGGTGCGGTTTCTGATGTTTCCTGCAGTGTGGTGATCTATTTCACCCTGCAGAAAAACGGTAAGAGTCTTGTCCGCCAATGATGTGTACATAAATTTCCCTCCAAAAAAAGAACTCCGCTATAATTTTAGCGGAGTTCCTTTGCAAAAACTGTCTTATTGTGTAGTGAGTTGAAAATTATCTTATGCCGGGAGTTTTAAGAATACCTGTGGTTCTGAGAACATACTCATAGCTCCAGTTGATACCCTCACTTCTCCATGCTCCGGGACCGTGCCAGGATTCCTTTACGTTTACAAGGTGAACGGGACCGAAGGAATTGTAGCGGTGAGTATAAAGCTTAATATCTACCTGATGCTCACCCTTATTTAAGCCGTTAACTTCAAGTGTATAGGGAGGATAAATAATATTACCTGCTTCCTTGCCGTCAACATTTACCTCAATGAGTGCGCCCATATAGTCACTTGCTGTAACGGTGAGTTTACCGTTTTCGGATACGGCTCTCATTTTATAGGTTACAGCGCCGCCGTAGAAGGGAAGTCCCTGAGTAAGAAGTGAGCCGAAGCTCAAGCGTTCGGGAAGTGCGGTAATAACAGCTTCACAGCCTGTTACTCTTACACCGAATTTACCTAAAATGAATACACTTTCAAGGTTCGCGGTTTCACCGAAGGGAAGTGTAATTTCAAGGGTATTTTCGCCCTTTCTGATGTTGCCTAAACGGAATTTTCCTATTGAAATATCAACATAGTAGCCATCAAGTCTTTCAGTTACCTCATTGCCGTTGAAGGAAATATCTGCAACATCTGCATCCTCAAGGGCAAGCACTGCACCCTCATAGTCAATTTCACTGTTGATTGTATACTGAAGAGTAACCTTATGGGGCTTGGGTCTGCTGCCGAGTACCCAGGGCTGAACAACACTGCCGCCTCTTTCTCTGATTCCCAGTCTTTCTCTTACAAGATTATCAAGACGGAGAATTTCTTCCTTTTCGGCGAAATCGGTGTCGCCGTCAAGCTTCCACTGTGCCATATCAAGAAGAAGTACATTGTTCTCTGAAAGCTCATATTCGAAAAGACCGCCCATAGCTTCGCCTGCTTTTTCTGGGATATACTGAGGTGCGGTACAGTCTGATTCACCCGCTGTAAGCTTCAGAAGAATTGAATCGTAGCCGAAAAGAACGCATCTGATAATTGTTCTGCCTTCTCTGTATTCTGCTTTTATGGGGGCAATTTCGCCGTTTGCGGTGTTGTAGATTTCAGGGGTGTATATACCGTTTACTATTATCTGAATGTGACGTCCGCCGTCAATATGCTTGTTGTCAGGCTCTCTTGAATTGCAGATAAACAGCCATCTGCAGTCATTATCTTCTCTCAACTGATACATATATCTGTCGGTGAGTCTGCCGTCAGCATATCTGATAGTAACAGTTCTTGAGTCCTCAAGAGCTGTCAGAAGAGAAGAGCGGGAGAAATCGATGCATTCGCTGTCCTCGAAAAGCTTTTTGCCATCCTCTGAGGGAACAGCATCAACAAGTGAGGGAGCATCTCCCATAAATATAAGCTTACCGCCGTTTTTGCGGAAACCTTCAAGTCTTTCAACAGTTGTGCTTCTGAGTGTTTCGCAGCCGGGAACAATAATTGCATCATATTCCATCTGGCCCACCTTAAGAGGTGCGGTACCCTTTTCGCAGAGAGAGGGGAAGAGAGATTCTGAAATGAAGTTGAAGTCAATACTGCCTTCAAGAAGCCAGTTTGTAACCTCATAGAAGCGGTCATCAAGGTTATCTCTGAAGACAGCCGATTTATCATTCGGGCCCCAATGAAGCCAGAAGCTCTCAACGGGATGAATTACACCGACCTTTACAACGGGCTTACCACGGGTCAGAGCAGTATTTACTCGTGCAAAGTGGTCTTCAATAAGATTGTACTTTTTATACCAGGGGGACTGATAGTGAATAGATGCAGGATAGTCACGCTTTGCTTCACCCTTCATTGCATACCAGGAAAGATGAGGAACACGGATGGTTACGCCGAGACATGCCTGCCAGTCGCCCTGATGCTTGTAGGTTCTGAAATCACAGTCCCAGCCCGTAACACCGTAAAGCTCGGAAAGCATTCCCTCGTAGCCGTACTGATGAACTGCCGACTGTGCCTGCTTTGCCGTGGTGAATTCGTGAGAATTGCAAAGCATATCAATGCCGGGAAGCTGGAAATTTCTGTATGAACGCATAGTTTCACCGAGAGCTGCTGTCTGTGACTCAAGTGAGGGCTCCTCCATCATATGACCCGTAAGTGCTATGCCGTTTTCCTTGCACCATTCGCCGACGGTATCTGCGAATGAGGACGCGAAAAGCTCTGATATAAAATCGTGATATCTGTAACGGGGAAGCGATGGGGCAGAGCCCGGCTTATCCCAGAACACCTCGGGGAGTGTTTCAAATATATCTTCTCCGTAATATTCTTTATAAAGCTCGGGAATCTTATCTGTCCAGGGCATTGTGATATCCATTTTGTCAAAGGAGTTGTTGAGAACTCTCTTTCTTGTGAACTGAGGCTCGTCTGTAAAGATTGCAGGAACGGTTTTGTCAAATTCGTCGCCCACCTTAGCCTTATATTTTTCGTGTGTGACTTCAATGAATTTTTCGATAGCCTCACGGCTTAAGGTGTCGGCATAAGCCTGGTCGTTGTACCAGCTTGAGGGTGTGTGTATTTCAAGGAATGCATACCATTTTGTACCCTTTGCTTCATCTTTTTCACCGATTCTTCTATAGTCTTCAAGATAGCCTTCTGCATCAAGAATTATATCGTAGCAGGCAAGAAGTGTACCTTTTCCGCTGCGGCCGCCTTCAGAACGGGAGTCATTTGAAGAAAATGCTTCGGCTTCCTTAAAGGGGGTGAAGAGAAGGCATCTTCCTCTGTATTTTTCATCCTTTGTAACAAGGCCGCCTGCTGCACCTGAGGGCCAGCGGTCCTCGTCATAAAGCCAGGCAAGCATTTCTTCATTCTTCGCCTTAACAACGGTGTCCTTGATAAGCTCCATATATTCTTCGCTTAAATATTCATTCTCAAGACCTGTTCTTACGTGCAGATGGAATCCGCCCAGTCCCATTTCCTTGAAAACATCAATCTGACGGCACAGCTCATCCTTTGTAAGATATGAATTGAGTGCCCAGAATGGAGTGCCTCTGAATTCGGATGTCGGATTTTTGAACAGCTCTTTGTTAAGAGTTTTTTCACTGTTTTTCTTATAAAGCATATATACACCTCCTAAGGTATTCAATTCATTTTAACATATATTGTTTTTTAAGACAACTTTGTTTTGATTCGGGAACTTACAAATTAAAAGGGCGAAAATTATGTAAACTGACAAAAGAATATCATAAAAGAGGACGGAATATATTTGTAATAAAAAATATGTTTTAACTGAAAGGCTAATATTATGAAGGTATTTTCTCTTGCTAAAAAGGATGTTTCACTGATTATTATTATGCTGGTGTGGTTTTTTACTATGATATTTGTTGTTACTTATACCCTTAGTGCTACAGTATCAGCAGATGTAAGACGGATTCCGGTATACTCGGTGGATACGGACGTAAAGGAAATTGCCCTTACGTTTAACTGTGCTTGGGGAACAGAAGGCCTTGACGAAATTATTAATCTGTTAAGCAAAGAGGACATAAAATGCACCTTCTTTTTTGTGGGTGAGTTTGCCGAAAGGCACCCGGAAGCGGTGAGAAAAATATATAATGCCGGACACGAAGCAGGAAATCACTCAATGAAGCATACTGACCCCGTTACTCAGGATTTTCCCGATATTGTGAGCGATATAAATGCCTGTAATGAGCTTATTTTTTCGCTGACAGGTGCTGTGCCGACGCTTTACCGTGCGCCGTCAGGGTCTTATGATAATAAAACCGTAGAGGCTGCCGAAAGCCTCGGAATGACATCCGTACAATGGGATGTTGACAGTATAGACTGGAAAGACCCTTCTCCTGAAAAAATAATGAGCCGCGTTACAACGAAGGTAACAAACGGCTCAATTGTTCTGTTTCATTTAGGAAAGGAAAATACTGTTGAAGCACTTCCCGACATTATTAATAACCTTAAAAAGCAAGGTTACAGCTTTTGTGCGGTAGGGGATATGTTGATTCAGGATGATTCGTATGTTGATAATAACGGAAGACAGCACATTGCTATTGAGAAAGAGGCAGCTTAACAGTAACCGTTATGCTGCTTCCCGAGAGAGCGGCTGTTATGTTTCCTCCGTGAAGCTCAGCAATTTTCTTTGCCATCGAGAGTCCCAGTCCGTTGCCGAGTGATGTTTTTGAGCTCTCTCCCTGATAAAACTTTTCAAAAATACGCGGAATATCCTCCTGTGTTAGGGTGCATCCGTAATTTTTAATGCTGACTGAAGCCCGGTCGTTTTCTTCTATTACATTAATATATATGCTTTCGTTTTCAGGAGAAAATTTGATTGCATTGTCAAGGAGATTCACCCATATCTGTGAAAGTAATTCACGGTTACCGAAAACTTTCAGATCTTCGCCCTCAAAAACAATTTCAATATTTTTCTCATTCCATTGTTGATACATTACGGCTACTGTCATCCGTAGCTGTTCTGTCAGGTTGTATACACTTTTTTCTTCCGGTGCAGTTTGATTTTCAATCTTAGATAAAAGAAGAATGTTTCCTGAAAGCTTTGTAAGACGCTCTGATTCCTCAATAATAATGTCAAGATAACCGTTTTTCTCTTCCTCGGGAATCTCTGTGTCTTTCAGCACCTTTGCAAAGCCGCTTATGGTGCCCAACGGGGTTTTTAATTCATGGGAAAAATTTCCCGCAAAATCCTTGTTAAGGACTTCTGTTCCCTGAAGCTGCTGCGCCATATTGTTAAATGAAGCTACAGTCGGCAGTCCTGTATCGGTAATTTTTCCCGAATTGTCAAGTCTTACGGAAAATTCACCGTCAGCTAATTTTTCCATTGCATCAATGAGCTTTTCGGACTTTTTGTTGAAGATATGTCTTAAAAGGATGTTCACAAGCATACCTGCAAGGATGAACAGAATCATCAGATTTATAATCCACAGAACGACTCTTGTGTTACTGTTGACTATCTTACTATACCCCATAATGCCGAATATGTACCATGCGGTAAGTGAAACTGCCTGGGAAATAACAAACAGAAGAAGTCCCGTTATGACAGCTCTTTTGGTTTTTCTGAAGCTTTTACGGTTTTTTTCTTTTTTCACCGTTTATCACCCCCATATAGCCGACACCTCTTACGGCAACAATGGAGAATTCATCCCAGGTCTCAAAGCGTTTTCTCAGACGGTTAATGTGTACATTTACAGTTGTATCAACCGAGTCGGAATTCATTCCCCAGATACTGTCCATAAGCTGAAGCCGGGTAAACACCTTTTCGGGAGAGGACAGAAGGGTATAGAGCAGATAAAATTCCTTCTGCGGTAAAACGGACAGCTGACCGTTTTTTGAAACACTGAGCGAATCATAGTCAAGGGTTACATCGCCTATCTGCAGCTTCTTTTCGCTTACAATCTGAGAACGGCGCAGCAGAGCCTTTATTCTTAAGATAAGCTCTGTTTCATTGACAGGCTTTGTAAGATAGTCATCTGCTCCGGAAATAAAGCCCTCCCATTTGTCCTCGTTCTGATTTTTTCCCGTTACCATAAGTATAGGAGTGTTATTACCTGCCTGGCGAAGGCTTCTTGTCAGCTCATAGCCGTCCATTTTAGGCATCATAATGTCAAGCAGAATAAGGTCTATGTGCTTGGAGTCCATAATGTCAAGAGCCTCTGCACCGTTTGTGGCTGTAATAACCTTGAAGCCTGCCTGATTGAGTATAATTTTCATAAGCTTTGCTGAGTTGAGATTGTCCTCAGCTACAAGTATCTGAAACATAATACACCTTCTCTCCCACGTATACAAAAATCTTAGCATAATAATATCACAGGAAAATTAACAAAAAATAAACTCTTTTAGGTTATTTACAGTTTGTTCATATTTGCCTTAAAAAAGTTTATTTTTAGTTTATCAAATCTTGGTAAAATTCAATAGAATAATTGGACGATTGTCCCTATATTTCACCCGCTGATAAATCCGTAAAATTGATGTTTGTTAAGGATTTGTGAACACATCTTGATGCGAGTTTGTCAGTAAAAAACAAAAAAGGAGAGATTTTTCATGGAAACAAAGGCTAAGTTGACAAAAAAGATACTTAGTACGTTCCTTGCAGTGCTGATGATCTTCTCAGCTTGTTATGTCGGTATCGACGGTGCATATACTGCATATGCTGCCGAAGGCGATTCTGACTATTCAAAAGAAGAAGTAGCAGCTCTCATCAACGCTGCAACAGCAGGTGGCTTTACCCTCAGCAGTTCAGGCAATGCCTGGAATTATACCGCTGACGACGGTAAGGTTCTGGCTGCTGCGCAGGCTATCTTTGACTATGCGGTAAATACATACCGCGGAGGCAATGACTCTACTTCTGCATTTAACTCAACAAAGGGTCTTTACGACAAGTTTGATGCTGATTTTAGTGGCATGTACACAAATGCTGCTGCTGCACGTCAGCTTGTAAAGAACGTCATTAACCCTGACGGCACAGCGGTTTATTCGTATGAGAGTGCGGCAACAAAGTCCACAACGCTCAGTGAAAGTAAAACAGCGTACACCAATGGTCAGGATGTAACAAACACATTCCCTCTTGCATCTTATCCCAGTTACTATGGTGCAACAACAACTGAGAATATTATTAAGACATCAGACATCCGGCTTGATCTTAATGCATATCTTCAGACATTTGCAAAGATTGAAGATATTCCTTCAACAGTAATTACGGGTGCTCAGTTCACTTTTGCACACACATATACGACAAGTGCAACAGTTTCTAGTGTTACATCAACAACTGTAACAGAAGGTGAAGGCTGTGATGCAGAAGACGTAACCTATTACACTCCTACAATCACAACATCTTACTGGAACTACATGACAAATAAGCCCACAAGAACGCTTACAAAGGATAACACCATAAGAAAGACTCTTCTTTCCCTTGAAAAGTATTTCGATGAAGATCTTCTTGCAACAACAAAGGAAGAGATGCTTGTAATGTCCCTTGAGGATATCACAAGTCTTTACAAGACTACTGAGCTTATGTATCAGAATATTTACACTGATGCAACAATTGCAACTCAGAAGTTCAGTAATGCTGTTCTTTCTCACTTCGGTCTTAATCCTGACAGAATTCATGAGTTTATGACTGATGTTGACTTTGCATACAGAGTTGCAGCTGCAAAGTATAACATTGATAATATGAATACTCTTATCGGTACAGAATACAATGTGGAAAGCTATTCAGAAATGTCTGCTCTCTATGCAAAGACAAGCACAGCATATAATATTGTGTTCGGTATGGATGCTGAAATTAAGAATTATCTCATAAATGAGGGCGGTTACGGCGATCAGTATAATGCTGCTATTGCTCTTAAAGCAACAGCTGAAAGCTACAATGCAGTTCTCTTCGATGTAATGACAGAGCAGAAGCTTGAAGAAACTGTTAATGCTATGGTTGCAACATTTGAAGATTACATCAATGTTCTTAACAAGGAAGATATCGATAATCCTTCCGATGCAGAAGTTATCGGTCTTGATCAGAAGGTTAAGGGCTTTGATGCTATCATTGCTACCTACACAAGCAAGGCTTATTACAGAACCTACTGGACTGCAGAGTATGAATCAGAATGGAACCGCTTCAAGGGCATCCTCAATGAGGTTTACGAGGTTCGTGGACTTAAGGCTGATTTCCAGACTCATTATGATTTCTTCCTTCCTCTCATCTACACAAATCAGATGGATGCAATGGATAACGCTGCTCTCATTGCTCTTCATGCAGATCTTGACACAAAGATCTCTGAGCTTCGTACCTCATACAACGGTGTTGTTTCAAAGTGGGGCGGCACAATTGCTGACAAGATCTTCACAGTTGCTTATGAAGGCAGCAGCTATCTCCTTCAGACACTTGTTGACTCTGTAAAGAGCACAGGTAAGGAAGCTGCAAAGAGCATTCTTATCGCAAGAACAGAGGCTCAGCTTGATACAGTTTATGCTTATAAGGATACAACAACTGTAAACTTTGAAAACTTTGCTTCCATCAAGTCAACTCTTACATACTTTGACTATGACCTTTACAACTATGTAAACGGTGGCGGCGAAGGTCAGAACAGCTGGCTTTCAGCTGACTATACAAACAAGTACAGCATGGTTCAGACCCTTCTTGACAGATACCATGCATTCTCTACAACAGACGGTAAGGCATTCTTCAACGAAGCCTTCACCTTTGCAGAAGACGGAAACTATGCTATCCGTGTCGGAACAGCAAAGGATATTGCAAGAGACGAAACAGACAGCTATGTTGTAACAGAAGAAAAGATGCTTGATACTGTTGCAGGTCTTGATGCATTTATCATTTCCCGTGACTTCGGTGCTCTTTTAGGCTTTGTTGATGCGGAAGATGAAGACACCTATGTAGATCTTAAGACATACATCGATCAGATGCTTGCATCAATGCTCTACACAGATGAAATGATGAACACCCTTGTTGGAGCTATCTTCCCCATGATCTGTGAGCTTATTGAAACTGAGCTTGTTGGTGCCCTCGGTGATATGGACGGAGCAACCCTTGATGATGACGGTATTCCCTGGCTCGATCTGCAAGAACTTGTAGGCAGCTCACTTGTACAGGGTGAACTCGGTCTTTATCTTGGTAAAAGTAATCGTTCCGATAACCCCGGAGCACCTCAGAAGAACTTCATGGAAGTTTTTGCAGATATCGGTCTTAATATTTATCCTGCATCTCTTGCGGATTCACTTCTTATGTCCAATCCCGTTGCTTTCGGTGTTGGCACTCCCATTTACGAGGCTTTTAAGGCTGCAGGTGATGACTGGACAAAGCTTGTATGTGCAGACGATCCTGAAACTCCTCTTGTTGACGAAACAAAGGCTCTTGAGTTTGAATGGGGCGTTTATGATGAGGATACTTTCGTCGAAGGTCTTTCTTATGTCTTTGATGCTATTCTTCCTCTTTTACAGACAGCTTTTACAGATAAGCTGTTTACGGGAACATCCGCAAATGCTCTTGTTGCCTATACCGAAAATATTAAAGCAGCTTACATTTTTAACGCTAACAACACATTTATCAGAGGTGAGCTGACGATCACAATTGATCCCCTTAACCTTTGGTCAACAGCTATTACTCCTTTGTTTGAGATTCTCGGCGTTGAAAAGATTCCTACAGTTAAAGCAGATTCATCAGGCTATGATATGGCTGAAGCTCTCATTGTTACTCTTCTTGACAGAGTTGAGGAAATTCTTGCTTCACCCATTTCCAATGTTCTCGATATACTTCCTAATCTTGTATACTTCCTTTCAATGGACAGTATTCAGGAGATTATCAATGGTCTGAATATTCATCTTAATCTTTCCCTTACAGATATGGATATTTATGCAGGTTCCGGTGCAGGTAAGGATATCCTTGGTTATCTTAAGGATTTGGTTATGGATATGATTGCATTCCCGCTTGACCTTAAGCTTGCAGATGAAATCGATCTTTACGATATGCTCGGTTTCGAAATTTCAGACTTCAATGAGGTTCTTGATTTTGCAACAGCAAGCATGGGACTCAGTCTTCCTCCCATCAAGCAGCAGGAAATTATCTTCTGCTCTGACTGGACAACAAACGCAGCAGGCAGAGTTAACCTTGTAGCAAACAAGGGCGACCTTATGTATTGGTTCATTAACTACATAGTTTCTGCTCTCGTTCCCGATGAAGACGGCAACAGTCTTCTTACAACTCTCCTTGGTAATTCTGAAATGAATCCCACAATTCTGAGTGTTGTTGAAAAGGTTGTTACTCAGCTTACAAATAACCCCAAGGGCGCACTTGCCGCTATAATCGAACTCCTCAATCCCACTACATATGACCTTACAGCTATGAATTGGCTTGAGAGCGAGTATAACTACAACGGTATCGAAGGTGCAGCTCAGACAAGTATCGTATACCTTAACTACGGTCCTGACTGGACAAAAGACAAGGCTAACTACCTTACAGAAAACCTTGACAGCCTCGTTGAAACTGTTATGGAAATGGTTGAAGCTGACCTTGGCGGTGCAGAATCAATCGGTGCTTTCCTTACAGATAAGATAAACGGCTTCTTTACAAACGACAACATCACAAAGCTTGTTAAGATGCTCGGCGGTCTTGGTGACTCACCCAGTGCAGTTATTAATGATATCGTTTCTAACCAGGTTCATATTGACATTAACACATGGTTCACAGCTTTCGGTTATCTCTATCCCGCAGAAACCTGGGCAGAGGATGCTGAAATTATTCCTGTAGGACACAGAAATTATGTTAACAACTTCGGTGTTGAAGGTGTTGCAAATGAAGACGGCACAATTTCCTGGTTCTTCAACAAGATGCCTCTCGTAGACGGCGACGGCTACACATTTGTAAACATCCTTTCCAGACTTATCGGACCTGCAGATCTTCTTATTAAGTTCCTCTTTGCAGGTGAAGACGTATCCGCATTCGAAAACCTTCTTACAATTAAGGGTTACGAAACATATAACACATCTCTCGGTCTTCTTCTTACAATGCTCGGTGTTGAAAATCTTCCCACTCAGGCAGACTTCAATGCAGATGCAATGGGCAGCTTTACAAATATGATTATGGCTGTTCTTGACTGGTTCTATGCACTTACATCAAGTGATACAATGATTAAGGACATCGTAGGTCTTATCCCCGATCTGTTCTACTTCATTGAATCAAACGGTCTCTCAACACTTCTTATGAATCTCCTTATGCCTGTATGGGTACTTGTTGATACAGTAAGACCTCTTGTTGATGTAGATATCAACGGTGTTCTTTCACTTCTTGTATCTGAGTTACTTAACGGCGGCGGACTTGATATCAACGTAATTCTTGATTACGTATTAACAGGCGTACTTGCTGACAAGGGCGAAGATTACGTACTGTACAACATTGATATCAAGAACATCACATTTGCAGAAATCATCAAGCTTGCAGATAAGCTTCTCGGAACAAACCTCTATAATAGCGGTCTTGTTGAGCTCGGCATTAAGGGCCTTTGCTCCGGTCTCAAGGAAGAAAATACTGCAGTAGGCACAGTTTACAAGCCCACAATTGATGCAGCTGACACAATTACAATTCTTGTAACAGCTCTTCTTGACTGCTTAAGCTATCCTGCAGCAGATGCAACTAAGACAAACGGTGATGCGCTCTTCGCATTCATCGCAGAAAAGACAGAAAACGAAAAGATTGCTACTCTTTATCCCACAATCGCAGAGTTAATTAAGGGTATTGATACTGAATATGAAGAACCCAACTGGGGCTACATGTTCGAAAGTGCAGATCAGTTCACTGTAAATCTTCCCAAGCCCTCCATCGCTTACCTTGATTACACAACTGACTGGACAGAAGATACAGCAAAGGAAATCTATGCAGCTCTTGACGGTGTTCTTGAAATGTTCCTTCCCGATCTCCTCAGTGATATGGGCGCAGACAATCTTGCAACACTTGTAAGCGGTATCCTTGAAGATAAAGTTTACACAGACAAAATCCTCAACACAATTATTGAAGCTCTTGTAAACCTTCTTTCTGGTATCAACACTACACTTATTGAAACTATCGGTGTAATGCTTGATGCAGACATCATGGCATGGTTCGATATGTGTGAAGAACAGACTGATGCAGAAACAGGTGAAACAAAGCTTGTATGCACAAAGGATTGGGGTATTGCAGACGCTGAAGATAAGGGTGCAGCATTCAAGGCTGCTATTATGGAAGTTCTCGCTCCCGCTGACGAGCTTCTTAAGTTCGTATTCTTCGGTGAAAGCTTCAACTTCTTCACAGCTACCAAGAATGAAAACGATAAGTATGTTGCTGATGGTAACATCATCAACATCAACGGTATTGAAGGCTACGAACGTACATTCATTCCTGTTCTTCGTGCTCTCGGTCTTGAAATGCCCTCTGCAGCAGATCTTGAATACAAGACATCTAATGCAGTAGGCGCAATCTTCGACGGACTCTTTGGTCTTATTGACAGACTTGCCACAAGTGAATCTGCTGTTCAGGTAGTATTTGAGCTTCTTCCCAATCTCATTTACTTCATTAACGCAGACGGTCTTAAGACTTCTGTAAATAACCTTCTTACTCCTGTGAATGAAATCCTTGCAAAGGTTGGTCCTATCGCAGGTAAGGAGCTTTCAATCAACACACTTCTCGGCGGTCTTCTTCCTGAAGGCTTCGAGCTTGACATTACAAATCTTACAACAGATACTCTTCTTAACCTTGTTGTAGAGCTTACTGAGACAGAGGATTCTGAAGGTATCGTTCTTAAGAGTGATGAAGTTGACTTCATCGAAATCATCAAGAACCTTTATGTAGGTGAGCTTAAGGCTTACACATATGCAGACGGACTTACCGGTTATACTCTTGATGTAACAGGTGCAGAGCACGACGTTCTTACTATTGTTCTGTCACTTGCACTTGAGCTCTTCACACAGAACGGTGAACTCTTCGCAGGTCTCCTCGGTGAAGACGGTAAGGAAATAGTTGATGCTATCATCAGCATCATCAAGGACGGCTACACAGTAACCTATACAGACATCGACTGGGGTTACATGTATGAAAATAAGACTGAAGACGGCGCATCTGACATTGATGCTAACCTCGCAGCTCTTACAGCCGGCTTCCCCGCAGCTTCAATCAAGTATCTTGACTACACAACAGACTGGACAGAAGCAACAGCAGCTTCCGTATACGGTGCATTTGATGAAATTCTTGATATGCTTCTTCCCTCACTTCTCGGTGAAGATGAAGATCTCAAGGCTCTTGTAACAAACCTTCTTGACGGTTCTGTTTACACAGATGCAAACCTTGAAACAATCGTAGAGCTTATTGTTAATGCAATCGCAGGTCTTGACAAGAACCTCAGAGATGTTATTGACGTTGTTCTTGATACAAACATTGAAGGCTGGTTCACAATGTGTGAAGTAGTTGACGGTGAATATGTTGTTAAGGATGGCACCTTCGGTGTTGATACAGCAACAGATAAGAAGACAGCATTTGCAAACGGCCTTAAGGCAGTTCTCGCTCCCGCAAACAGCCTTCTTTCATGGCTCTTCTTCGGCGGCGAATACACATTCTTCAATGACCATAACGGTGAAGCTATCCTTACACTTACAGGTGGTCAGGGCTACGCTTACGGTCTTGTTCCGATTCTTGAAGCACTCGGATGCGAGATGCAGCCCGCAGAAAACTTCAAGGAAGGCGATACCTACAATGTAGGTAATGCAGTGGCAGCACTTCTTGACAGTGTTCTTGCTCTCCTTGACAACCTTGACAATAGTGAAGATACAGTTGAATTCGTATTCTCACTTATTCCTAACCTTCTTTACTTCATTAACGCAGACGGTCTCCAGGCAAGCGTAGCTAATCTCGTAGCTCCCGTAAACGGCGTTCTTGCAAAGATCGGCGGTATTGTAGGTGCAGACAACATTCAGGCTCTCCTTTCTGATGTTATCGGCTTCGACCTTACAAACCTCGGTACAGATGCAGTTCTCGGTATTCTTGAGTCAGAAGTAGGCTTCGTTATGAATGCTGAAATGAAGCAGGCTATCAAGGATATCTATGCAGTAGGTGCAGCTGAAAGCTTTACTTCTGCAAACGGCAAGACAGCTTATAAGGTAGCTGCAGACGCAGGAGATGTTCTCACAGTTATCCTTTCCTTCGCAATTGATGCATTCAAGCTCAATGAAGCACTCTTTGCAGACCTTCTCGGTGACGAGAATCTCTATGATGCAATTGTTTCTATCCTTGCAGGCGCAACAGTAACATACACAGATATCAACTGGGCTTACATGTACGGTGATGCTGAAAATGCAGCTGATAAGCTTGCAAACGACGGCTTCCCCGCAGCTACCATCAAGTATCTTGACTACACAACAGACTGGACAGAAGAAACAGCAGCAGCTGTATACGGAATCCTTGATGATGTGCTTGATATGGTTCTTCCCGAGCTTCTTGACGGTAATGAAAATCTCAAGGCTCTTGTAATGAACCTTCTTGACGGTTCTGTTTACACAACCGAAAACCTTGAAGCAATCGTAGAGCTTATCGTTAACGCTCTCGCAGGCTTCGATGCAGGTCTTCGTGATGCAGTAGGTGCACTTCTTGATGCAGATATCAGTACATGGTTCGATATGTGCGAAGAAAATGCAGACGGTGAATATGTAGTTAAGGAAGGCACATTCAGCGTTGACACAGCAGCTGATAAGAAGGCAGCATTCGTAGCAGGTCTTAAGGCTGTTCTTACTCCCGCTCAGAATGTTCTCAACTGGCTCTTCTTCGGCGGTGAATACACATTCTTCAACGGCACAACTAAGGATGTTCTTATCACTCTTAATGGTGGTCAGGGCTATGCTTACGGTCTTGTTCCGATTCTTGAATCACTCGGTTGTGAAAACCTTGCAGCAGATAATATTGTTGATGCAATTGATGTTCTCATCAACAGCGTTCTCGGTCTTCTTGATAAGGTTGAAACAAGCGAAAGCGCAGTAGAATTCGTATTCTCACTTATCCCCAACCTTCTCTACTTCATTAACGCAGACGGTCTCATCGCAAGCGTTAAGAACCTTGTAGCTCCCGTAAATGCAGTTCTTGCAAAGCTTGGTGACGTAGTAGGTGGAGATAGCCTCGGTGCTCTTCTTACAGAAACACTCGGCTTCAACATTGAAAACCTCAGCATGGATACAGTTCTTAATATCCTTGAGACTGAAGTTGGTATCGTAATGATTCCCGAAATGCAGCAGGTACTTAAGAATATCTATGCATTAGGTGAAGCTCAGAGCTTCACATCTGCAAACGATAAGACAGCTTACAGAGTAGATATTACAGACAGAGGCGACGATGTTCTTACAGTACTTCTCTCATTTGCTCTTGATTTAGTTAAGTATAATGAGGTATTCTTCACAGATATCCTTGGCGCAGAAACATATACAATAATCAAGGCATACCTTAACAACGAGGTTATCGGTGCTGAAATTCAGGAAATCGACTGGATTCTTGAAATTAAGAAGGACAATGAAACTGTTGCTCTTAAGCCCGGTGATAAGGTAGTTGCAGGTACTGTTGGTGGTAAGGATGCTCTCGGTATTGACGGTGGTCTCTACGGCAAGCACTACACCAAGGAAATGGCAGACTACATCAACAAGTGGCTTCCCTCCTTTGTTGACACTACTATTGTTCTTATCGGTGTTCAGAATGAAGAGGATGTAAACTACACAGGCCTTAACGACATTCTTGATCAGCTTATCGGAACAACTCTTTACACTTCTGCAAATCTTCAGGCTATCCTTGATGCAATCAACGGTCTTATCCCCGAATTAAAGGGTATGCTCGGTGATGAAATCTACAATGCTCTCGTAACAGTTCTCTTCTCATCACTTGGTGTTGATCTTGACTACTTCAGCGGATATAATGTTCCTGCATTTGATGATGGTGACAGAGACGCATTCGTAAATGGTCTTGTTGAAATGCTTAAGCCTCTTAACCCCATTCTCAAGTGGCTCCTTACAGGTGAAGATCTTGTTGCTCTGTTCGATAAGATTGAAGGCGATGGTGCAGCACTTGTTATCGAGGGTGCACAGGGTTATAACTACGGTATCATTCCTCTCCTTGAAGCATTTGTTATGACAATTCCTGAAGCAGCTTATGAGGCTGACGGTGTTGACTATGTAGGCAGCATTCTTGATGCTGAGGCATATGAGGCAGCAATAGCAGAGGATGAAGGAAACCTTCTCAGAAACATCCTTAATCCTATACTTAATGTTGTTGATTATGTACTTGTTGATCCCGTAAACAGAATCTTTGATATTCTTCCCGGTATCATCTACTTCATCAACTCCAACGGTCTTGATACAGTTATCAGAAATACTCTTAATGCTGTACTTACAGTTCTTCAGGTTATTGAGCCTCTCACAGGCGGTCTTACTGTTGAAGACATTTACGCTGAGATCTTACCTGAAGGTATAGATGCAACTAACATTGATGTTATCGCTCTTCTTACAATGCTTCTGAAGGATCTTGAAGAGAAGAATGGTATTGAATTTACTGAAATTGCTATCAATGCAGTAAATGACCTTACAGTCGGTGAGCTTTATGAGTTCACATCCAAGAACGGTAAGCCGGCATACACAGTAAGATATACTGAAGGTGCTGACAGACCTGACATGGTATCAACAGTTCTTGAATCCGCACTTGATTTCGCAGCAATCAAGCAGAACGCAGATGCTCTTAAGGCAATTCTTGCAGATAATCTCAGCGGTGACGGATATGAATTTGTATGCTCACTTCTTGACAACTTCTCACAGATGGCAGCAAGTGAAGGCGGCATAGATGAAATTATGTATACTGTATATGAAATCTTCTATGCAGCAAACGTTACAATTCATGCAAC
>JAZRTO010000120.1:0-7104 GCA_045652065.1 Acutalibacteraceae bacterium | reverse complement strand
ACACAAGTTAAATCTCTTTTCATTTTTATTCCTCCACTCTGACAACAATTGAACTATCAGCAGTCATAGAACTGAGAATATCTGCAGGTATAACTACATTTTCCATTTCGCCGGGAGCCAATTTAATCTTTTTCTTAGAAGAAATAACCTTTCCGTCACATTCAAGAACAACCTTTGCATTCTTGAAAACACTGCCGACACGGAAATAAAGCTTAACATCTTCTTTATTATTTATGTTTACCCTCTGAGGTACAATGTAACGCACACCGTTTCCTGTTGTGCCGTTTACATAACAGGGAGACTTATCGCTTTTTCCGAGTATATAATCAGCAGCACCCTTTCCTGCAAGCTGTGCTTCAAGAGTAACATAGTCAACAAGATCATGCACATGAAGAACATTACCGCAAGCAAAAATGCCTTTATGGTCAGTCTGTCTCATTTCATCAACAACTGCGCCACTGGTTATTCTGTCAATACTGATACCTACATCCTTTGTAAGCTCATTTTCAGGGATGAGACCGACGGACAGCATAAGAGTATCACACTCAATATATTCTCTCGTGGAATCAATAGGCTGCAGGTTTTCATCAACCTTGGCAATTGTAACACCCTCAAGTCTTTCTTTACCGTGTGTTTCTACAACAGTAGTAGAAAGTCTGAGCGGAATACCGAAATCATCAAGGCACTGAACAATATTTCTTGTAAGTCCGCCGGAGTATGGCATTAATTCACAAACAACCTTAACTTCAGCTCCCTCAAGAGTCATTCTTCTAGCCATTATAAGACCGATATCACCGGAGCCTAATATAACAACCTTTTTACCGGGCATATATCCGTCAAGATTAACATACTTCTGAGCAGTTCCTGCAGTCATAATACCGGATGCTCTTGTACCTGCAATTTCAAGCGCCCCACGGGGTCTTTCACGACAACCCATAGCAAGAACAATGGCCTTTGCCTGAATTTTAAGCAAGCCGTCTTCCTTATTTACAGCGGTAACAAGATTACCGTCGTCAATATCAAGAACCATTGTATCTGTCTTGACAACAATATCAGTTTTCTCCAGCTGTTCAATAAACTTAGCTGCATATTCGGGACCTGAAAGCTCTTCACCGAAATAATGAAGCCCGAATCCGGTGTGGATACACTGTTCAAGAATACCACCGAGAGTCTCTGCTCTTTCAAGAACAATTATACTTTCTATGCCGCACTCACGTGCTTTAAGGGCTGCAGCCATGCCTGCAGGACCTCCGCCTACAACAACAAGATCATAATTTAACATGACGTCAACCTCCATTACTTTGTTTTATCAAAAAGAATATTAGAACCCGCACCGAATTTTGTTATCTCATTGATTTCTGTGCCAAGCTCACGTGCAAGTATTTCAACAACCTTCGAACCGCAGAATCCACCCTGACAACGACCCATTCCGGCTCTTGTACGTCTTTTTACACCGTCAACATCTCTTGCACCGGCAGGAGCCTTTATTGCATCAATAATCTCCCCCTCGGTAATTGTTTCACATCTGCAGACAATTCTTCCGTAAGCGGGATTTTTTGCGATAGCAGCAGCTTTTTCTTCATCACTTGCATGTCTGAAACGGAAAACATCTTTTCTTGTCCCGTCAAAACTATCGTTCTCTTTAACACCGCCCATAGCACCCGTGATAATATCAGCAAGATATTCAGCAATTGCAGGAGCTGATGTAAGACCGGGAGACTCAATACCGGAAGCGTGGACAAACTGAGGATTTATCTTACTGGGTCCGAGAATAAAATCGTCATTAACAGGATGTGCACGAAGTCCTGTGAAAGACGTAATAGCATTTCGGGTTGAAACAGCGGGACAACTCTTAACTGAAAAAGTCTTGATTGTTCTGAAACCGTCTGCTGTAGTAGAAGTATCAGTTTTATCATCAATATCCTCAGCGGTAGGTCCTATCAACAAATTACCGTCAACAGTAGGAGAAACAAGAATTCCTTTGCCCATTTTCGAGGGACACTGGAAAATAGTGTGACTAACCATATTACCAACAGCCTTATCAAGAATGAAATATTCTCCACGACGCATAATAAGCTCAACGCTTTCGTCACCGATAAGCTTTGATATATCGTCTGAATGAGCACCTGCTGCATTTATAATATATTTTGTCTTTATTTCACCTGCATCTGAATTTAATGTAAACATACCGTCTGCAAACGAAATAGCCTTAACACGGAAATTTCTTATAAATTCAACACCATTAGTCACAGCATTTTCTGTTGCTGCAATTGTAAGCTCATAGGGACAAACTATGCCTGCACTTTCTGCTCTGAGTGCACCGTAAACATCATCAGAAAGATTAGGTTCAAGCACCTTGAGCTCTTCCTTTGTAAGAACGCTGAGCCCGGGAACAGAGTTAGCAATTCCTCTGGCATAAAGATCGTTTACTGTTTCCATTTCTTCATCGGAAAAAGCAACAACAAGGGAGCCGTTATTTTTATAGGGTACACTAAGGTCTTCACATACAACAGGCATCATTGAACAGCCCTTTACATTCAACTTTGCCTTAAGAGTACCGGGCTTTGCATCAAAACCTGCATGAACAATACCACTGTTTGCCTTTGTAGCACCCATTGCAACATCGTTGGTTGCCTCAACAAGCACTGTCTTAAGCTTGTATTTTGAAAGCTCACGGGCAGTAAGTGCACCAATAACACCTGCGCCGATAATTGCTACATCATAACACATACTGAACATCTCCTCAACTTTGCAAAAGCAAATTAACTAATTATTATAATTATATTACTTTAATCAAAATAAATCAACATATTTTACTCACCAAGACCGTTAAAGTCGGTCAATTTTTTGGTAATTTTTTTAACAAAATCTATCATATCCTGATTTTCCGAAAGCTTCAGCGCACTTATTCGCAAAGTACGAAGAAAATTTCTGTCAAGCTCATATTTTTCTGCCAATAAAGGACAAAAATCAATAGCTCTGATATCCGGGGCAACAGAGAGCTTGCCCTTTTCATTATCGCTATATATAAAATAAGGGAAAATACGGCAGGATAATGGTCTTTCATTTCTGTCGCAAGGTCCATTACAAATTATGGCATTGCATTCATATCGCACATCATAATAAATATTAAAATTATCATTATCACGGAATATTTCTTCTTCCCCCGGGAAAAGAAGCATGCCGTCATTTCGTTCTCCTTTACAGCATTTTTTATCACAGATTTTTCCGCAGTCATATTTTACAGGGGTAGTTTTTTCAAGAAATTCATATACTTTTTTTATACAAGTAATATTGTTATCCATTCTATTATACCTCGTATGTTTTCTCATTATAACATATAAAGTTCATTGTACCATAAAAAACAGGTGTCCGTGAGACACGGACACCTACCTCTTCAAAAGAAACTATTAAAGAGTTGTTGTTGTTTCAATTGCTGTTGTTGTTTCTTCTTCGCCAGTGATCATACCAAGAAGATCGTTAACGAAATCCTCAACGTCAACACCTGCAAGATTAAGAAGGCCAATTGTAACAAGTACGGGGATGATAGCAACAAGTACCTTCTTAAGAATCCATTTGATGGGCCAAGTAAACATAGCATATTCCTCCTATTTTTTTATTCACTTTACTTATACCATACACAAAACAATTATGCAAGCAAAAACAATGCCGTACACAAATTATTTACATTTGAGTAATAATTTTATAATATTGTTTCAGGCTCTTCGTATACCTTATCTGAAGTATCAACTCTTACAGATTTAATTTTCACATCTTTAAGGGGTCTGTCATTAGCATCAGTTTTTACAGAAACAATACGGTCAGCAACATCCATACCATAGAAACAATAACCGAATACAGCATAGTCTCCGTCAAGCCCTGCATTATCCTCAACCATAATAAAGAACTGTGAACCTGCGGTATTATACATAGAGGAGGGATTATATGGATTACCCTTTCTTGCCATAGAAACATAGCCTCTTAAATGCTTTTTGTTATTTTCAAAGCCGTTATTTGAAAATTCACCAAAAATATTGTACCCGGGACCACCCATACCGTTTCCCTCAGGGTCACCACCTTGAATCATAAAGCCGGGGATAACGCGGTGAAATGTAAGACCGTCATAAAAACCCTTATTAGCAAGAGAAATAAAATTCTTTACAGTGTTGGGGGCGGTATCATAGAACAATTCTATAAGCATAACTCCCCCATCTTCCATTTCAATGGTTGCAACGGGGTTCTCCTTATTTGAAAGCATGTCTGTATAATCATCCATTGTTATACTTGCAGGCTCTTTATTTCCACCACATGCAGAAAATACAAAAGCAACAGACAAAACTACAAGTAAAACTGCTAAAATCTTTTTCATTATCTTGTCCTCATTATTCTGTGATATCGGTCTGAGCATCTGCATCATCGAGCGACACGGGAGGCACATTCTCCCCTGTCATAAGCTTAACAAAGTCTTCGCCATCGATTTTCTCATTAGCCATAAGATAATCAGCAAGAAGGTGAAGCTTATCGATATTAGCTCTGAGAATCTCTTCGCAACGGCTATATCCGTGAGTTACAATCTTACGGATCTCTTCATCAATATCCTTTGCTATTTCTTCAGAATAGTTACGTACAGTGCTGTAATCTTTACCAAGGAAGACCTCTGTTTCACCGGAACCGAAGGTGATGGGACCAAGAGAATCACTCATACCATACTTAGTAACCATTCCTCTTGCAATTTCGGTTACACGCTGAATATCATTTGAAGCACCAGTGGAAATATCTCCGATTATAATACTTTCTGCGACTCTGCCACCGAGAAGAGTAACGATTTCATCCTCCATTCCCTTCTTGGAACGGTACATTTTATCCTCAAGAGGCATATGCATAGTAAAGCCGCCTGCCATGCCGGTAGGAATAATTGATACCTGCTGCACGGGATCCTGACCGCCAAGGAAATATGATGAAACAGCATGACCTGCTTCATGATAAGCAGTAAGCTTCTTATCTTTGTCATTAATCTTATGAGATTTTTTCTCTGTGCCGACGACAACCTTAATCATAGCTTCATCAAGCTCAACAGAGGTAATAGCCTTAAGATTCTTTCTGGCAGCAAGAAGAGCTGCTTCATTAAGAAGATTTTCGAGATCGGCACCTGTGAAGCCGACTGTAGTTTTCGCAATATTTTCAAGCTGAACATCGGGGGCAAGAGATTTATTCTTTGCGTGAATTTTAAGAATATCAAATCTGCCCTTGATATCGGGATAACCCATAGTAATCTGTCTGTCAAAACGACCGGGACGAAGAAGAGCAGGGTCAAGAATATCGAGTCTGTTAGTGGCAGCAAGAACAATAACACTTTCGTTTCCTACAAAGCCGTCCATTTCAACAAGCATCTGATTAAGAGTCTGTTCTCTTTCATCATGGCCACCGCCCATACCGGCACCTCTGTGACGACCGACGGCATCAATTTCATCGATAAAAATTATAGACGGAGCATTCTTTTTTGCCTGATCAAAAAGGTCTCTTACGCGGGAAGCACCGACACCAACATACATTTCAAGGAAATCCGAGCCTGATATTGAAAGAAAGGGAGCATTTGCTTCACCTGCAACTGCACGTGCAAGAAGAGTTTTACCTGTACCGGGAGGGCCCACAAGAAGCACACCCTTAGGTATTCTTGCTCCAAGCTCGGTATATTTCTGCGGATTTTTAAGAAAATCAACAATTTCTGCAAGCTCGGTTTTTTCTTCATCTGCACCTGCAACATCATCAAATGTTGTTCTTTTTCCGTCTTTGGGCATCTTGATTCTTGCTTTTCCGAAAGACATAGTTCTGTTGTTTTCTGTCATAAAGCTCTGATTCATTTTGCGCATCATAACAAACATAAGAACACCGAGTGCGCCTAAAAGAACAACAGAGGGAATAAGACTTGTTATCCAGGAATTTGATGCACCTGCCTTATAGTTATAGATAATTGCATCATCACCGTCATGGGTAAGATTGTGCTGAATAACAAAAGCATGAACATCCTGATTAAAAAGATTTATATTCGGAACAGTATATTTATATTTCTGTTCACCGTCTCTCTTTTTATATTCAAGAACACCGCTGCCGAGATTCAATGAATATTCTTCAATTTCATTATTTGTAAACATTTCAACAACATCATAATAGGTCACATCCTTCTGAGCGTTGTTGTTATTCACAAAAAAAGTAATAAAAAGTATCATCAATACCGGCAAAAGAATTATCGGCAGAAATTGTTTGATTTTATTAAGCATATTATTAGACAATTTATATTGACCTCCGTGTGATTAATGTTTATCGTCCTTAAGAACTCCGATAAACGGTAGATTTCTGTATTTTTCAGCGTAATCAAGTCCGTAACCGACAATAAACTCATCGGGCACTGACAGTCCCTTGTAATCAGCAAATATATCAACTTCTCTGCGCTCAGGCTTATCAAAAAGTGTGCATATGCGAATGCTGGCAGGGTTTCTGGCATAGAGCAATTCAATAAGATAATTAAGAGTTTTGCCGCTGTCAAGAATATCCTCAACAAGAAGCACATCATAACCGGAGATGTCTCTGTCAAGATCCTTAAGTATTCTTACTGTTCCGCTGGATTTAGTTTTGTTGCCATAGCTTGAAACAGCCATAAAATCTATTTCACAAGGAATTTTTACGGCACGCATCAAATCGCTCATAAAGACAACAGAACCTTTAAGTACACTTACCATAAGAAGATTTCTGTCCTTATAATCCTCACTTATCTGAGCTCCTAAATTTTCAACGATTTTACTTATTTCTTCTTCGGAATATAAAACACTTTTTATATCATTAAGCATATCAGACTTCCTCCGTTTTTAAAATCAGAAATTTTTTAGTTTTTGCATCACAAAGACGACTTGCATCGAAACCGATATCCTCAACAAAAACAACACCGTATTCATCTGCAAGCACATATTTATAATCCCGCTGCGCTTCGGGAATTTTTAACTCATTAAAAAGCTTACGTATTGGCTTTGTACATCTGCCCCTACCGGGTCTGATGCTGTCCCCCGGCATACGAGAACGTAGAATAAGCTGCTGAGATATCTTATCAGC
>JAZRTO010000119.1:0-33180 GCA_045652065.1 Acutalibacteraceae bacterium | reverse complement strand
CGAAAATAAAAAAATCTTAACACAAGATATTGATTTTCGGGGTGTCGGTGTGCTATTATATGCAAGCACACCGCAGGTGCGGTTTAATTCACGTTATTGATTTACAATATAACACGACTAATGAAGGAGGAAACAAAATGGCTTATCAGGTAATTAAAAGAGACGGCGAGAAGGCAGAATTCAATATTACGAAAATTGCTTCCGCTATCAGCAAGGCTTTTGAAGCCCAGAACAGAGAAACACATCCCAACATCATCGATTTCCTTGCACTTAAGGTAACTGCAGATTTTGAAACAAAGATAAAGGACGGTTATATCACCGTTGAAGATATTCAGGACTCTGTTGAATCCGTGCTTGTTCAGGCAGGCTATGCCGAAATTGCAAAGGCATACATCCTTTACAGAAAGAACAGAGAAAAAATCCGTAATATGAAATCCACAATCCTTGACTATAAGGAGATTGTTGATAATTACGTTAAGGTTTCCGACTGGAGAGTTAAGGAAAATTCCACCGTTACATATTCCGTAGGCGGACTTATTCTTTCCAACTCAGGTGCAATTACAGCTAACTACTGGCTTTCCGAGGTTTATGATGAGGAAATTGCTGCAGCTCATAAAAATGCAGATATTCACATTCATGACCTTTCAATGCTTACAGGCTATTGTGCCGGCTGGTCTCTTCGTCAGCTTATTGAAGAGGGACTTGGCGGTGTGCCCGGAAAGATCACTTCTTCTCCCGCAAGCCACCTTGCAACTCTTTGCAACCAGATGGTAAACTTCCTCGGCATTATGCAGAATGAGTGGGCAGGTGCACAGGCATTCTCCTCATTTGATACATATCTTGCTCCTTTCGTAAAGGTTGATAACCTTTCCTATAAGGAAGTTAAAAAGTGTATTGAATCCTTTATTTTCGGTGTAAATACTCCTTCCCGTTGGGGTACACAGGCTCCCTTCTCAAACATCACTCTTGACTGGACTGTACCTGCTGACCTTGCTTGCAAGCCTGCAATTGTAGGCGGCAAGCCCCAGGACTTCACTTACGGTGACTGTAAGAAGGAAATGGATATGGTCAATAAGGCATTTATTGAAACCATGATTGAAGGCGATGCAAACGGCAGAGGCTTCCAGTATCCTATTCCCACATACTCAATCACAAGAGATTTTGACTGGTCAGAAACAGAGAACAACAAGCTTCTCTTTGAAATGACCTCCAAATACGGTACTCCCTATTTCTCAAACTATATCAATTCCGATATGGAGCCCAACGATGTACGTTCAATGTGCTGCAGACTTCGTCTTGACCTGAGAGAGCTCCGCAAGAAGTCCGGTGGCTTCTTCGGAAGCGGTGAAAGCACAGGCTCTGTCGGTGTTGTTACAATCAATATGCCGAGAATTGCACATCTCAGCAAGGATGAAGCAGATTTCTTCAGCCGTCTCGATAAGATGATGGATATTTCCGCTCGTTCACTGAAGGTAAAGAGAGAAATCATCACCAAGCTTCTTGATGAGGGTCTTTATCCCTATACAAAGAGATATCTCGGAACCTTCAATAACCACTTCTCCACAATCGGTCTTGTGGGTATGAATGAAGTTGGTCTTAATGCAAACTGGCTTCAGAAGGATATGACAAACGAGGAAACTCAGGAATTCACAAAGAAGGTTCTCAATCATATGAGAGAGCGTCTTTCCGATTATCAGGAAATGTACGGTGACCTTTATAACCTTGAAGCAACTCCCGCTGAGTCTACATCATACAGACTTGCAAAGCACGACAAGGCAAGATATCCCGGAATTATTACTGCCCACGAGGGTGCAACTCCCTATTATACAAACTCCTCTCACCTTCCCGTTGGCTATACAGAGGATATTTTCACAGCTCTTGATATGCAGGATGAGCTTCATACCCTTTATACATCAGGTACAGTATTCCATGCATACCTCGGTGAAAAGCTTCCCGACTGGAAGGCAGCTGCAAACCTTGTAAAGAAGATTGCAGAAAACTACAGACTTTCTTACTATTCAATTTCTCCCACATACTCCGTATGTCAGGAGCACGGCTACCTTATCGGTGAGCAGTACAAGTGTCCTCTTTGCGGAAAGGAAACAGAGGTTTATTCAAGAATTACAGGCTACTATCGTCCCGTTAAGAACTGGAATGACGGTAAGAGCCAGGAATTCAAGGACAGAAAGGTTTATAATATAGAAAAGTCTGTTCTTAAGAGAGACGGTGCCCCCGTTGAAGACGCTGCTGCAGAGTGTGCTGCAGACTGCGGCGAAGCAGAAAAGGTGCTTCTTTTCACAACGGAAACCTGTCCTAACTGCAAGCTTGCCGTACAGTGGCTTGACAAAGCAGGTATTTCCTATGAAAAGCTTCTTGTTTCAGAAAATCCCGACCTTGCAAAAGAGCTTGAGCTGAAGCAGGCTCCCACACTTGTAGCTTACAAGAACGGTGTTGCAGAAAAGTTCGCAGGCGTTGCTGCCGTAAAGAGCTTTGTTGATTCCAATAAATAAAGCATATAAAAAAGGACTCTGAACCGTCAGGCTCAGGGTCCTTGTTCCTTAATAGAGTGCTATGTGTGAAATTACGGGGGCAACACGGGAATCTGTTACGCTGATTTTTATTGTATCCGTAACAGTGGGGCGGAAGCGGGCTATTTTTTTGTAGCCCACAGTAGTTCCGCTGTAAAGACGTTTGAAGCCCTTTTGCTTTGCACAGTCTATTGTGAAGCTTTCAATTCGCTGGCTGAAAAGAAGGTTTTCTTTAATTACCGCCATTTTGATTTTTCTTTTCTCGGGAAGAGTTATTGTTATAACCGCTGTATTGTTGCCGTCATCTGTTTTGAAGTAAGTGTCGTATGTATCTGTTTTTACATTTTCAATAAGGTTTTTGCCGTCACTCTTGTCGGAAATGAAAACGGAATCATCTGATAAGCATACAGAAAAGGCTTTATTTATTGCTTCGCCTAACTGATTCAGTCTTTTTACATCTTCTTTTGCGAAAAGTCCGTTTGTGTCCGGAGGAATGTTGAGAAGCAGAGTGGAATTTCCGCCTACGCTTCTGAAATAGATATCGGAAAGAGTTTTGAGGGACCGAACCTTTGTATCCTCCTTTTTATGGTAAAACCAGCCGGGACGTATTGATGTGTCAACCTCTGCGCTTTGCCAGAGAATACTTTCAGCCTTTTTCAGCAGCTTACGGCTTCCCAGGTCCTCATCTGTTTCGGCAATTTCCGTGCCGTCAGTCAGCTTTCTTGTAATGACACTCCATTCACTTTCTCTTGTGTCGCCGGCTTCATTGCCGCACCAACGGACATCGGGTCCGCAGATTGTAATACAGGCATCGGGCTGAATGGCTCGTATTACGGAATAGTATCTTTCCCAGTCATATTCCTGCTTTTTGCCGTTGGGACCTTCACCGCATGCTCCGTCAAACCAGACAGAGAAAAGCTCTCCGTAATTTGTAAGAAGCTCCGTCAGCTGATTGCAGTAGTAGTCATCATATGCCTTGCCCTGACCGTAAAGGGGGCAGTTTCTGTCCCAGGGGGAGAGGTATACACCGAATTTTATTCCGCCTTTTTTACAGGCTTCGGCACATTCTTTTACAATGTCGCCCCGGCCGTCTTTGTAGGGGGAATTTTTTACGGAATGCTCAGTATATAAACTTGGCCACAGACAAAAGCCGTCGTGGTGCTTAGCAGTAAGTATAAGTCCCGTCATCCCCGCACTTTTTACAGCCTCTACCCATTGGTTGCAGTCAAGCTTTTCGGGGTTAAAAATTTCAGGATTTTCCGTGCCGTCACCCCATTCCTTGTCGGTGAATGTGTTTACGGTAAAATGTACAAAAGCATAGAACTCCATCTGCTGATGGCGAAGCTGCCTTTCGGTTGGTGTGATTTTTACAAGCTCAAGATCGCTGTTATAGTCTGAATACATATCTCCACCCCTTAGTAAAATCCCGATATTAATAAAACTTTGATATATTCTACAGTAAATTAGATTTGTTTTCAATATTTTAATAAAATTTTACAGAAAAACAGATGTTTCGTTACATTCTGTTGATTGACTTTTGAGAGATTGTAATATATAATTACATTGAATTATAATATTTTCCTATAGGAGGAATTTCAATGAAAAAGGTAATAAGCGTTTTTCTCAGTATTCTGTGTGTGTTTATGACTCTTGTTCCTGCATTTGCTGCAGAAGGAACAGGTACGGATGGTACAGAAGAAGTAATTTATCACAATGTAACATTTACTCCCGCTTCATCTACACCTAAGTATGAGAATGCATACATTTATGTAAAAACCATTAACGGTGTTCCGCAGTTTGTTGCCGATGAAAACGGTATTTATTGTGCATTTAAAGGCACATATGTGATTTATGATGAGCTTATTCCCGAATATCAGGAAGAGGTTACCGATGAGAGATTCTCTCCCGTGCTCTGGGAGGGTGTAAATCAGGTTGCAGAGGGTGAAACAATCAGCTTCAAGGTTATAACCTCGAAGAAATTTAATGTCAGCACTGTATCTGTAAAAATTAATGAAGTATCCGTATCTCTTAATTCTCAGAATGAGTATGCTGTGAATGTTCAGGACGATCTCACTATCCGTGTTGTTGAAGAGGTGAACGGAACAGAAGTGCTTCTCAGAAATCACTACAATGTTAAGCTTACTTCAGATGAAGGATATAAGCTTCTCACACTTAAGAATGAATCTTATCATGTTACCTATTACGGTGAATCCTTTGATTTCCGTCTTAAGGTTCTTTCCGGATATTCTGCTGCAGGTGCAAAGGTAAGCGTACAGAGAGGCCCCGGAATGTTTGAAGGTCTTCTTGAGGAAGAGGATTCTGATATGATAGCAGGTCTTCTCGGCGGATCAGAGACTCTTACATCCTACGGTGTTGATGAAGACGGCTGCCGTCTTTACAAAATTGACAATATTACGACAGACTGCAAAATCATTGTCTCCGGCATTGAGGAAGAAGGTAATGCCGGTATTATGGCAATATTCAAGAGAATTCTTCGTCTTATCCTCAATCTTTTAGGAATAAACCTTGACATCCTTAATTCTATTACAGCATATCACACAGTTACCATTGACGGTGCTCAGGCTCCCGACGGTGTAACATATCAGGTAATCCGCTCAACAAGTGATGAGCTTGCTCCCTCCGAATTTACTGTAGGCAGCGGTGACGGTGTAACTATCATTGTTACAAAGAAGAGTGAGAAACAGACAGTTAACGTAACCTGGAATCCCGGTAACGAGCTCGGTACTTATCAGACCGATTGGAAGGCTTCCTACAATAAAATGACAGGTGAAACAACATACAGCGCAATTTATAATATTGACAATATCTCTGCTGATACAACAATTACGATTGCTGAATAAAGCTTTTCGGGCTGTACCTTTTCGGGTACAGCCCTTTTTTTGCTTACGGTATTGCCTTTTTATCGCAGTATATGTTAGTATAGAAAAAATGCTATGCGGAGGAAAAAGTATGTTAATTAAAGCGCTGGCTTATTTTATGGCCTTCATTGTTGCATGTTTTTCATGTATTTTCAACCTTGAAACAAAGCAGTATTATGATGTGATTGATATTACGGAATATCAGACCTTCCGCTCATTCGGTACATCAACCTGCTGGTGGGCTCAGACCATTGATACAGAGGAAAAGGCAGATGCCATTGCTAAGGCTCTGTTTTCCGATGAAGAGGGACTGGGACTTGATGTAGTGCGCTATAATGTAGGCGGCGGTGAGGCAGACAATCCCGATACAAGAATATGGGATACTGCAAGAAGAACAGAAAGCTTTTATGTGTATGATGAAGAAAAGGGCGAGTATGTGTATGACTTCACCCGTGACAGCAATGCAAGACGTGTGCTTGATAAGGCTATTGAATACGGTGCAAAGGAGGTTGTTCTTTTCTGTAACAGCCCTCACTATTCAATGACCGTATCGGGACATGCAAGCGGCGGACTTACACCGAAGCTGTCTAATCTTCCGGCGGAAAACTATGATGAGTTTGTGGACTATCTTCTTACAATTGCTGATTGGTTTGTTGCAGAAGGCTATCCCGTAACATACATTTCTCCCATAAACGAGCCTCAGTGGGACTGGGGCGGAGAATGGGTAGGTCAGGAGGGCTGCCATTATGAGCCTGACGAGGCAGCAGTACTTCTCGAGAAATTTGCCGTGGAAATGCAGGAGAGAAATACTTCCTATAAGCTTTCCGGTGTTGAGACGGGCCAGCTTTCCTGGTGGTATAATGACTATCTGTATAAATTTTTTGAAAAGGAAGCAATTGATGTTTACTGCGATACCTTTGCAGGTCATTCCTACTGGCTTGACGGAAATAAGGAAGAAAAGACCAATTTCGGTAACACCTTCAGAGAAAACTATCCCGATAAGGCTTTTGAAATGACCGAGTGGTGTGAGCTTCCTCTTACCATTGATTCAAAGACTATTGACAGCGGACTTCATATGGCTAATGTAATTATTGAAGATCTGACTTTACTTGACGCAGTTTCCTGGCAGAGCTGGACAGCCTTTAACGGTGACGGTCTGCTTTATGAGGAGAACGGAGAAATAAAGATGTATAATCGCTTCTGGGCATTCAAGCAGTTTACATCGTTTATAGAGCCCGGTATGACAAGAGTGAAGGTTTTTGATAATATCGGCCGTGATGACAATCTGCAGGAGGTTGCCTTTACAGACAGTGAAAAGACAGTTCTTGTTATAGTGAATAATTCCGAAAATGAAAAGGAAATAAGCTTCCTGGAAAAATATCCTTCCGCTTCCGTTTATGTAACCGATAAGGACCATAACTGCGAAAAGGTTGCCGATAAGATTTCCGGTGCAGACTATACACTTTCTGCGCGCAGTATCACAACAATAGTTTTTGATAAAACTGTATTCTGATAAATTTTAAGGTTAATGCACTTAAATAAAAAATCCCGCATCAGAGGATGTTAAGCCATCTTCCGCTGCGGGATGTTTTTTTGCATAAGTGATTATTTAACTGTTATTTTAAGGGGGATTTCCGTGAATTTTTCCATTGCGCTGTTTTTTGTTGTACCGGAGGTGTAGGAAAGCTTTATCTTGGGTGAGAATGTGCCTTTTTTGGCAAGGTTAAGGGTGATATCTACCTGCCAGCGGAAAACATCGGGCTCTCCCTTTGTTGCGGTAAGCACGAGTGCATCTGTTGTTTTTCCCTGTGCTTTATCTGAAAGAGCGGTGAAGGTAATGCTTTCATAATCGATTCCGGAAAGTGTAAGGCTGTTGATTACCGCATAAAAGTCACCCTGAGTTTTTTTAGTCTCAAAAAACATTGTAAGAGTGTATTTTTCAGCTTTTTCATCCGCTTTTTTTATGGTAAATTCTGTGTTTTCCAGTGAGAAGGCAATTCTGTCAGCTATAAGGCTTTCTGCTTTCCCTGCTGATATATCAGGCTTTTTACCGCCTGCAACAGCCAGTGCCGTAATAAAAATACCTGACAGCACAAGTACGGATATCAGGGTCAGAATCAATTTGTGTTTTCTCATTTTTTTTGCCTCCTTCTGACAATATTTTATGTAATAAATGATAAAAAGTCAATCTGAAAATATTTCCGCAGCCCTTTTGTAAAATTCTTCCCTTGTCATAAAGGTATTCAGCACCGAAAGAAGATTTTTTCCCGTAAGCCTTGCCGGAAGTCCCATTGAAACGAGAAGCATTCGCCTTCTGTCTGCGCTGTTTTCGCCGCCCGTCAGTCCTGCTTCAAATAAATCCGCGGTTGTTATGGGCTGTCCTTCTGTCTTATTTTCCCTTTCGGAAAAAAGACCCGTTGCAAGAAGAGCTTTTTCTAGTACTGAATTATCTATACCTTCAACACCTAATTTGCCTTCCTTCGAGGGGGCGTCTTTTCTTTTTTCCTTGCCGTAAATGTCGGGAATATAGGCATGGGTGATCTGATTTTCGGGAACAATATTTTTAAGGAAATTTCTTATTTTGAAGCCTGCCGCATCGGAATCGGTAAGAATTATTATACCCTTTTCCTTTGCAATTTTTTTAATGAAGGTCTGCTTTTCCTTTGAATTGAAAATGCCGAAGCCCTCCGTGGTAATAATAAGACCGTCGATTACCGTTGACAGACGCGCCTTATCATAGCGGCCTTCTGTTATTATTGCCTTTGTTGTGTGAAGCATATTTATCCTCCGAGAGACGAGAGCTTTGAAATAAGCTCCGTTAAAAGAATTTCATCGGAAATACGGCTGCTTTTGCTTTTTACATCGGCTTCAGAGAGAATATCAAGAGCAGAGCGAAGGGAAGAAATTGAGCTTTTCTTTACAAAGGGAGCAATCTTTGAGAAGGTATATTTTGTTTCCTTATACTGAAAGGCAGCTGAAAAATCACTTATCTGCTTGTCCGCATTGTAAGAGAGCTTCAGTCTGTAGGCATTGACATAGGCACTTGCGAGCGCACCGATTATGGAGCTTGATGGAATTTTCTGGCGTATCAGCTCAGAGAGAATTTTATATGCCTTGTCCGTGTTTCCCGAGAATATATTTGTACTGATATCAAAAACCGAGGCTTCTACGCTTTTTACTGCTGTGGCATCTATCATTTCTGTTGTTACGGGCTGCCCCTGTGAAAATGCGCACACCTTGTTGAATTCATTAAGTATGGTCTGCAGATCCTCACCCACGGAAGACACAAGATACATTGCGGTATCATAATCAATTGAGGTTCCGCGGTCTTTTGCGCGGGACACAAGAAGCTTTGCGGTTTTTGCAGGTGTACGGTGCTCAATTTTTACAACCGTTCCCAGTCTTTCAAAAATTTTTATTACCGCATCCCATTTTGCATTTTTGCCTGAGGGGAGAGTATCGCTGCCGTAATAAAATATCATTACCGTTGATTCGGGAATGCTTTTAAGATTTTCTTCAAATTGAGTAAGTGCCTTTGATGAAAGACCGTCAAGAGGATAATTTCTCACAAGAAGGCAGGTTTTCTCTGCCATAAGAGGAAGATTTTCAGCATCTGCAAAAATGGTCTCCAGATCTGTTTCATCATCCTCATACTTATGGTAATTGAAAAACATAAGAGATTCATCTACGGTTTTTGAGGTAAGAAGGGAACAGTAATGCTCCTTCAGATAATCGTCATCACCTGAAAAAAGAAAGATATTTTCTTTTATTTCGCCTTTCAGCATTTTAGCGAAAACATCTTCGTTAATGAATGGCATAGGAATCTCCTTTTACTGTGATTTTTATGTCCGAGTCCTTTGAAGAAATAAAGGGGAACGGATAGCTTCTTTCCCTGTCGGTTACTATTATAACATCAGAAAATGCACCCGTGTCAAGGCTTTCGGGAATATTGCTTCTGCATATAAGTATGTCTCCGGTCATAAACTCTTTGCGGTTCTCACCGAAATCGGAGGAGGGAAGAGGGCAGATAACTATTTTTATATTGTCAACGTAAATAGCTGCTGCAGAAAAGCTTTCCTCTGTAAGACATATGATGCGGTTGCTGTCCCATAAAGCGGTGCTTACGGGAGAATTGCTATTATAAGCTAAAACGGTATTACGGGGAGAAAAATAATTTTTGATATAATCTGTATTTTTGTTTTCGGTTTCCGTATCTCTCGGAATGAAAAGCAGATCCGGTTTTGCAATTGCCTTTCTCTGCAGATAGTCGGACAGCTGAGAAACAAGGGAATATGAGCCGCCTGAGCCTATAATTGCCGAATGAGAGGAGTTATCCGTAACAGAGATAAGTGTTGCATTTTCTTTGCCGAAAATAACAAGCTCGGTTTCATCCTTATGTATAAAAAGATTTGTTGCAGTAATAAGGGAGAATATGAGTGTTCCGGCAAGAATACTTGTAAGGGCCTTTTTTCTGTCCTTCAGGAAAATTATAAAAAATGCACACAAAAGGCTTGTTATGACGAAGCAGGGGAGCAGTATGGAAAATTCTGTCGGAATCAGCAAAAAGTCTGCCTCGGAAAGATTCATAACGATATTGATCATACTTCTGCACACTTCATCGGTGAAAAACTGAAAAATGCCGTAAATGAAATTGCCTTCGGGCAGAATTACAAGCAATGCGGACAGAAGCATAACCGCTTCCGCAAGGGGGGTCACAATAAGGGATGCAAAGGGTGACAGCAATGAAAAATATCCGAAAAACAGCGAGCTTACCGGAAGTGTTGTGAGAATTACCGCTATTGAAATGACAATGTCATAAAACGGCTGCCGCAGCTTCATTTTTACACGGCGGAAATTCCCTTCGGGTATTTTCTTTTCGGGGAGAATAAACTCACTCCACAAGGCAATGGCTCCTGTTGCAGTAAAGGACAGAAGAAAAGAAACATTTCCTGCAAGGTACGGATTAAGGCTCATAAGAATTGTACCTGAAAGTCCCAGGGAGTTCAGGGGATCAGAGGCTCTTTTTATAAGCCGTCCGGCAAAAACGGTAAGAAGCATTATTCCTGCACGCAGTACCGAGGGAGAAAATCCCGTAAAAATTATGTAGAAAATAACAAAAAGTGCCGCAAGAATATTCGGAATGAAGGAATTTCTGGCTCTTCTTTTAAGAATTATGAAAAAGAGACCTGTCCATAAGGACAGATGCATGCCCGAAACTGCGAAAATATGAGAAACTCCGCAGATACGGAACGCGGAAGATAATGCGGCAGAAACAGCATTCTTTGATCCTGTGAAAAGAGCCTGTGCTACAGCGAAAGAATCACCGTTAAGAGCTGAGCGCAGCTTTTCAGCGGTAAAAAGGCGAAGCTTCAGTATTGAAAAGTAAAGGCTGTCTTCTGCTTCCGATACTGAATATTCATCTGATCTGTTGTAACATGTAAGGTAGCATCGGTCCGACAGAGAGTGAAAGCGGTAAATTCCTTCACTTTCGGCAGCTTTCAGCTGTGTTGCGGTGAATGAAAGTCTGTCCCCGTAGGAAAAACCGGAATTTCCGCCCGGATAAAGTGTAATTTTTGAGTAAATTTTTGTATTGTCAACAAAACAATCCGAAAGGACAACAGCTTGTGTGCTTCCGTCTTCCGTGAATTTTATGTCAGTTACCGTGCCGTGAATTTCTTTGTTGTAGCCGGCAAGACCGTTTTCCTTTTCGCGGACGGCTTCGGTAACAGAAAAGCCTACCGAGGCTATGGTGATGAAAACGGTAATTAACAAAAGAACCTTTGAAAAAACAGATCTTCTGATTGCAAAGAATAAGAACAATGCTGAAACAGCTAAAAGAATGACTGTCAAAGCAATTTCCGCTTCAGGCATAAGAAGCAGATATGAAAAGAGAAGTGTCAGCGCACTGACGGTAAACGGACGTTTTATACGAATCATATTATTTTGCTTCCGTCTGAGTATTCAGAGCCTTTATGGCGTCCTCGAGAGTGTCAACGGGTGAACCCACAATGGCAATACCATAGCAGGGAAGTCCCTTGGAGAATATACGTATTCTGCCCTTTAAAACGGCGAGCTTTCTTGTGATTTCTGTGTCAATTTTCTGTGTGTAAAGACATACATAGCCCTCATTCTGGGCAATTTTATATATACCGTGGGAGGTTGCCGCATTTCTTATGAGCGGAATTTTCAACAGTCCTATAACACTCTTCGGCGGTTCACCGTAACGGTCAATAAGCTCGTCAAGAACATCACTGAAATCCTCTTCGGTTTTTATATCTGCAATACGCTTGTAAACTGCAAGTCTTTGCTGATAGCCTGAAATGTAGCCCTCCGGAATGTGCGCATCCTGCTGGATATCAACCTGACAGACGGCTTTAGGAATATTTTCGGCTTTTGTACCCTTTATCTCCTCTACAGCCTCACTTAAAAGTGTCATATATAAATCATAGCCGACACTTGCAAGGTGTCCGTGCTGCTGTGCTCCTAAAAGATTGCCTGCACCTCTTATTTCAAGGTCTCGCATAGCAATTTTGAAGCCTGAGCCGAACTGTGTGAATTCTCTTATGGCGGAAAGTCGTCTGTCTGCAATTTCCGTCAGCTGCTTATCCTTTTTGAAAGTGCAATAAGCACTTGCGCGTCTTGTGGAGCGGCCTACACGGCCGCGGAGCTGATGAAGCTGTGAAAGTCCCATACAGTCGGCATTTTCAATAATCAGTGTATTGGCATTAGGTACGTCAACACCTGTTTCAATTATTGTTGTGCAGACAAGAATGTCGACCTCACCCTCTGTAAGACGTTTCCACACATCCGTCAGCTCATTTTCCTGCATTTTGCCGTGGGCTACGGCAATGGTTGCATCGGGGAAAAACTTCTGGAGCTTGTCAGCAACAAGATCTATATCGTTTATGTTGTTGTGCAGATAATAAACCTGACCACCACGGCGCAGCTCCTTCCCTATGGCACTTGAAATAATACCCATATCGTGCTCTATAACAAAGGTCTGAACGGGGTGTCTGTCCATAGGTGCTTCTTCAATTACGGACAGATCACGTATGCCCGATAATGCAAGGTTGAGTGTTCTCGGAATAGGTGTTGCGGAAAGGGTAAGTACATCAACATTGGGAAATTTTTCCTTGAGCTTTTCCTTCTGCATAACACCGAAGCGCTGTTCCTCGTCAACTATAAGAAGTCCTAAATCCTTGAATTCAACGTCCTTGGAGATGATTCTGTGAGTGCCGGCAACAATGTCAACTGCACCTGCTTTTATATTCTTTATGATCTGCTTCTGCTGCTTAGGATTCCTGAAACGGCAGAGCATTTCAGCCTCGATGGGGAAGCCCTCGAAGCGGTGAAGTATTGTTCTGTAATGCTGGAAGGCAAGAATTGTGGTGGGTACAAGAAGAGCAACCTGCTTTCCGTCGCAGATGCATTTGAAGGCGGCACGAAGGGCTACCTCGGTTTTTCCGAAGCCCACATCTCCGCAGAGAAGTCTGTCCATAGGACAGCCTTTTTCCATATCTGCTTTTATTTCATTGATACAGCGAAGCTGGTCATCTGTTTCATCAAACTCAAAACGGCGCTCAAAGTCATTAAGCATATCAATGTCGGGAGAGAAGGCATAGCCGGGGGCATTCTGCCTTTGTGCATAAAGCTTTATAAGATCCTTTGCAATATCCTTTACGGCACCGCGGACCTTGTTTTTTGTTTTCTCCCAGTCGGCAGAGCCTATGGTGTTAAGCTTTACCGTTCTGTTGGAATCCTCCTCGTGGGGGCCGATGTATTTTGAAATAAGCTCTAAGCTCGTAACCGGTATAAACAGTACACCGTTTTTTGCATACTGAATTTTTATATAGTCCTTGACTGTTTTGTTGATGGTCTTTTTCTCAATACCCCTGAAAATACCGATTCCGTGCTGCTCGTGAACAACATAATCGCCCTCGTGAAGCTCTTCAAGGGAGTTGAATGCATTTGCCTTTTTGTTATATTTCTTTACTGAGCCTCTTGATGCCTTGGCAAATCTGCCGTAGCTTACAATCAGCAGCTTTTCTCCCGGATATTCTATACCCGCATTGAGGGCGCCGGGGAAGATGCTGATAACTCCTTTTTCTGTTTTTTCGGGTAATTCGTTGAAGAAAACAGTCTTGTAGCCGTCATCGGAAAGGCTTCTGTAAAGAGTTTCCGCATTTTTCTGATTACCGGCAAATACAAGAACGGAGTATTTGTTTTTAAGGGGTACGGCAATATCTTCGGTGAGAAAGGAGTAAGAGCCGTCCCAGGCGGAAATCTGATTTATATGATAATTTATAAGGTCCTTTACCGGGGTATCAAAGCTTCCTCTTGCGAAATTGTCAATGTAAATTGTTTTTCTGTCATTGTAAGACTTGTGAATGTCGCTGAATGAGAAGCAGTAGTCATCAAGCCCTTTGCACAGTTCGCCTTCTGTGAAAAGCTCCTTTATTTCTTCGTTGAAAAGCTTTGCAGCTGCTGTTGCGCTTTCTTTTATGCCTGAGGTTTCAATGGCAATCAGAAGTGCATCGGGGAAATAGTGAAGGGGAGAAACAGTCTGATCGTAGGTTAAGGGAAGATATTTGTCAAGACAGCCGGGTGTAATACCGCACTTAAGCAAATCTGCATCGCGATTAAGAAAGGCTTTTACCTTGTCTGCATTTTTTGTTCTGACGGATTTTCCCAGAGCCTCCAGCTTTTCTGCCATTTTTTCATAGTCATCAAAGACAATTTCCGAAACGGGAGCAAGGGATACGGTATCTGCTCTGTCGGTTCTTCTCTGGGTTACTATGTCAAAATAGGAAATTGTGTCAATTTCCTCGCCCCAGAATTCAATTCTTACGGGAGCGTTAAGGTTACAGGGATAGATATCGAGAATACCGCCTCTTAAAGAAAACTGACCGGGACCTTCAACCATTTCAGAGGCTGTGTAGCCGCATTTTACAAGCTTTTTTCTTATATCATAAGTGGAAATTTCCTGTCCCTCAGAAAGACTGAAAATTCGGGAAACAAGCTCATTTTTCGGCATTATTTTCTGTAATGCCGCTTCTGCTGACAGAATCAGGACATTACTTTCTCCGGAAATTATTTTAGATAGAGCTCCGATTCTTTTTTGCTCATATTCCTTTGAGCCGGCTTCAACGGTGTAGAAATTAAAGTCTCTTGCAGGGTAGGTAACGGCTTTTGTGCCAAGTGCCGTAAGGTCTGTGCAAAGCTTTTCAGAGGTTGCATCATCGGGTGTAAGCACTACAGCGCCGTGTGAAGATGTTTCACACAGCGTATGTATCAGCAATGCCTTGGGAGTGGGCGGAAGGCCTAATACTCCGAAGGGAAAGCTTCCCTTTTCAAGGTTGTAGCTTATTCTTTTGTATTCGGGGGAACTTCTGAAAAATTCTGAACAGCAGGACATATTTTCACCCGTTGTATCGGCTCATAGCGCCGTCAGTATCACCGTCAAGTATATATTTCAAGGCATCTACAGCCTTTTCCATGGTTTTCTTAAGTGTATCCATATCTGCTTTTGAGAAGCGTCCGAGAACATAATCTTTAAGATCGTCATCCTTGTCTTTTCTGTCACCGACACCTATCTTAAGACGGGGGAAAACATCGGAGTTCAGCTGCCATATAATGCTTTTTATGCCGTTATGACCGCCTGCTGACCCCTTCTTTCTGATTCGGAGTGTTCCTGTGGGAAGAGATATGTCGTCGTAAATTACAATTACCTTTTCGGGTGGGATTTTGTAGAAATCCGCAGCCTCTTTTATTGCATCTCCCGAGCTGTTCATATAGGTCTGGGGACGCATAACAAGACAGGAATGCCCCTCAATAACTGCTGTGCAGGTAAGGGAACGGTATTTTACTCTGTCGGTTTTTATGCCGTATTTGTTGCAGAGTATGTCAAGACAGAGAAAGCCTGCGTTGTGTCTTGAATATTCATACTCCTTGCCGGGATTGCCGAGCCCTGCAATTATGTATTCGGGCTTGCCTGCAAACCCTGTTGAGCTTTCTGTTTTTTTCTTAAAAAATGCCATATTTATATCTCCTGACGCAAGGTATGCCCCCTGCGGTTCTTTGATTTTACTTTTCTCTGTAAGGCTTCTTCTTTTTTACCCAGTCTGCCTTTACAACCTGTCTTGCACGGGCTATTGCCAGGGCATCGGCAGGGACATCCTCCGTAATTGTGGAGCCTGCTGCCGTGTATGCTCTGTCACCCACATTCACGGGGGCGATGAGATTCGTATTACAGCCGATGAAGGCATTGTCACCTATTGTACAGCGGTTTTTCTCTTTTCCGTTGAAATTTACGGTTACCGTTCCGCAACCGAAATTGACACCCTTTCCCACGTCAGAATCACCTATATAGGTCAGGTGCGAAACCGCAGTTTTCTCTCCGATGCGAGAGTTTTTTATTTCAACGAAATTTCCGATTTTTACATTGTCCTTTATTATGCTTCCGGGACGGATGTGAGCAAAGGGACCCAGGGTTACACTGCTGCCGATTACTGCCTCCTGAGCCTGAACGGAATTCAGTGTTGTCCCGTTTCCTACCAGTGTTTTGTGAAGCACGGTATTGGGGCCTATCACACAGTTCTTTCCTATTTCACAGTCATCCTTTATTATTGTGCCGGGAAGAATAAGGGTGCCCTCACCGATTACGGCGGTTGGGGAAATCAGCACTCCGTCAGGGGACGGAATGTGTACACCGCGCCGGTACAGCTCCCTGAGAGTTGATCTTTTTTGCCTGTATTTTTTCAGCAGCACGGCATCATCCTTATCGGCAATTAACAATACATAGTTTTTCATAGTAAACCTCCGGGTTAATATTACAAGGCTATGTATATTGTTAACCAAAATATTTTAACACATAAGGGGAGGTTGTTCAAGTTAAAATTTTTTGTAGTGTTCTGTGATATGTAATGAACGTCAGGCTTTGTGACAGTTTTATAAAAGGTCAGATATATTTTGGGTAAAAAGTCAAAAAAAATTCCTTTTAATCAGATTTTTAATGTTTATCGTTGACAGTTGACACTAATATTTATATAATTAATTATGTATAATTAACTCGGTGTGCCCCGGATATCATAAAAGTACACCGGAGGTATTCTAATCTACTAATCAGGAGGAGGAATTATTGTGAAAAATAATTCATCGCAGAGCAGATTTCAGAAAGTAACGGCAAAGGTGATTGTTTTGCTTCTTGCTGTTGTTATGTCTCTTTCTGTTCTTCCCACATTATCGGCAGACATTTTCCCTGCGGTTTTTGCCGCGGAGGAAAAATTTGATGTGCATACTCCGGATCTCGGTTTTATTAACGGCCAGCTGGCAAGCTATGCACAGGGTTCGGTTGTCAATATGACTCTCTATACCGACATAAACTTCACGAATGTGGATAGTGAAACCTACAGTAACGGTTTTACCGGTTTGGTCATTCCCTCCGGTATTACAGTGAATCTCTTTATGAACGGTAAATCCATCACATTCAGCAGAACCGCAGACGGTGCATACAAACTGCCCTTTGTTTACGGTATTCACAATAAGGGTACTCTTAATGTGTACAGTGCGGCAACCAAAACAGCACTTAACAACAATGCGGATATAACATTAATCAACTACCGTACCGGTCAGAGATCTACGGGACAAGATACCGTATTTTGTGAGCTTGAGGCTATAAGAAATGAGGGTACGCTTACCGTTAACCGCGGTGTTAACATATACGTTGAAACACATAATGAATTTGATGATGCAAGCGGTAGTGGTTCTTCTATAAATATCAAATACTCCGAGCAGATTGCCAATGCAGGTACAGGAATTTACAATATCGGCAATGCTACCTGTTCTGTTGGCGGTGCTTCCATTAGTGCTGTGGTATACGGAAAAACTAAGTACAGAATTTCTAATGGTGAAAAGCGCTGTAATACAACTGCTGTAGCCTACGGTATCTATGGTGGCTATGTAACTGTCGGTGGCGGTACAAAAATATCAACAGTTTCTTATGCTGGCTCAGATAGAGAATCATGTCTTGATTCTACAGATGATGCCGGAAAATCTTATGTTACCGGTATTGCTTACGGTATTGTCTCAGATAAGGCAGTTACGGTTACCGGTGCTGATATCGCAGCAACTTCAACCCTTTGGAGTGATACAGGTGTTACAGACAGCTCTGCTTCTATGAACCTTTATGCCGCAGGTGTATATACAACAACCGGTGTTGTTCCCTATATGCCTGATGTCAGCATAACCGTAAAAAGCGGTTCAATGTCCTCCGACGATTTGGGCGGTACAGTAAGATACAGTGAAGGTACTGTTGTTTCATCGGATGCTATGCCGTTATCGTCAGAGCATATTGTAAACTCGAACAAATCCTATAACGCTTCTTTTGCTTCCTGGCCTTCAGGTACAGTCAATGCAGGCAGCTACAAGGATGAAGTCGGAAATTCCTACACTACAAATATTGTAACATCAAACAACGGAAACCATCCTGCAAGCATTGTAAGAGGTGCTGTTGAAGGAACAACACGAGTTCATATTGTTTACAGATACTGGACTAATGACTCCCTTAAAGAGCTTGATACAAGCATCGTAGATAAAAACGGAAATAAGGGCTTCACTTATTCGCCTCTTGATAATTCACCTCAGGTTGTCAAGAATCCCGTAATATTTACGGGAATCACCGGTTCTGCGCTTGTTGTAAAAAACGGTGACCCCATCGGCTATAGTTCCGGCGGTGAGGCAAACAATGAATATTACTGGGATTTCCGTCGACTTGCCTATAATAAAGTCGGAAAGGAAACCTTTGACCAGGTTGATATTCTGAAGCCCGGTATAGAGTTTGAGGAAAAGGAAGAAAATGGTGAAACCATATATGAAAAAATTACACCGACAGGCGGCTCTCTCTACATTTTTGTCGACTACGTAAAAAAGCCTGCTTCATATATAAAGGTAAAAACCCCCTCACAGATTGTCAAAACCACATATACAAGTACAAATATCAATGCACTTGATTTCGGTCTGAAGATTGTTGATTCATATAATCAGAGCATAGATCTTACAAGTGAGTATAATTTTGCATTTGAAGAAGAAAGCAAAAAAATCCCCG
The DNA here is from genome assembly GCA_045652065.1 of Acutalibacteraceae bacterium. Taxonomy (GTDB): domain Bacteria; phylum Bacillota; class Clostridia; order Oscillospirales; family Acutalibacteraceae; genus RUG806. The sequence goes on along the minus strand of JAZRTO010000119.1, from coordinate 14,671 downwards.
TATCATTCTCATATGTGGGAAAAAATGCTGCAGGCGGTGAAGAAAAATCAGAAAACGGTAAGCTTCCCGTAAATGCCGGTGAATATACTGTTACCCTTCATATAGATGACAGCACAACCTATGATCACAATCCCGATATAAACAAGAACAGAAAAGGCGTTGATTTTGTTTTCCAGCTCGTTATTGAGCCGGCTCCTGTTTTAAGAAATAATCTTACCAGAGAAGTTTCTGTTCTTTACGGTCAGAAGCTGAATGAGGTTATTGATTTCAGTAAATATGCTCCCACACTTCTCGGAAACGACAGCGGTGTTACCGGTACCTATTCTTTTGAAAATGCATATGACGGCGAAAACTGTAAGGATGTAGGCTCAGGTACTGTTAATGTTGTCTGGACTCCTTATGATGACGGTTCCGTGTTATGCAGAAACTATGCACCTACGGTTTTCGAGATAACATATACAGTAAGTCAGGGTGTAGTTAATATTTATCCTAAGGCCGCAACAATAGTTTATGGTGATGAGGATGACGGCAATATATTTGCTGCAGAAATAAAGGGTCTTGCCGATAAGGATGATACAGACGCGATAAATGAGATACTTGCAAGCAGAATCACCTACTCCATTATAGTGGATAACAAGGAAACAGTATACACTGCAGGCAGTATACCTGCCGGTGAATATGTTATCAGGGCAAAGTTTGACAGCTCGAACCTTACCGGTGCTCTTACAAACTACACATTTAAAACTTATTCCGGTGCAGACAATCCTGAAGGTGGCGTGCTGACAGTTGAAAAGCGCGGACTTACCGTTGTTGTAGAGGGACAGTCGAGAGGCTATGATCCCGGAAATTACAACATCGATGTTAATTTTAACATTACCGATGGTAAGTATAAGGATGATAAGGTTTCCGTAACAAGCATAACAACCACAATAGATGATAACTATGTCGGACAGCACGTCTTTACTTATGAGGGTATTGGTGAGCTTACAGGCGAAAAAGCAGCTAACTATTTCATTGAAACTGTAAAGTGTGCTTCTCAGGACGGAAAACACTATGTGTATATTACAAAGGGTATTCCCAATGTTGCAGTACCCTCCGTGTCGGATATGTTCTATACTCAGGACAGAACTCTCAGTGATGTTTCACTTTCCGCAGTTACTCCTGCTGTTGCCGGTGAATGGCAATGGGTTAATCCTGATGTCAATCCCACGGTTAATGTGAAGTATTATCAGGCACAGTTTATTCCTTTGAATACAGAGGTTTATGATGTTAAGCTTGCTGATATTGCAATTAATGTCAAGCCCACAGATGTTGTCATCAGCTACAATGCCGATATTGTGTACGGTGATGATGTTCCCAATGTTATGGACTATACCTACACGGCAGATAATGACCCCGGCTTCTCCATAGACGGAGTAAGAACCTCCGGTAACATTATTCCCAGTACATCATATACCAAGGGAGATCCCGTAAAGACAGGCGGCTATGCTGTTGAAATTTCAGCAAAGGATTATTACGATATTGACGGTAACTATAACTTCTCAGTTGAGAACGGTCTGATTACTGTTGAACCAAAGGAAATTGTTTTCAAGGTTGAAGACAAGGAAATGACATATCTTGATGCCTTCAGCGTAAATGATGTAAAGCTTACATTTGATGAAGAGCTTCTTGTCGGTACAGATACGGAAACTGATCTTACTGCAAATGGTGCACTTCCTGCTTTCATTGTGGCATCGGACTATGATGAACAGAATAATTACGGTGTCGGCAAGTATACACTCACTGCACATCGTGCAAACTCTGATTCTCCCAACTACAGAATTGTTATAGAAGAAGGAACTCTTACGGTTAATAAGGCTCCTCTTACCATCAAGGGTAAGGATATTTCTCTTGTATACGGCAGTGCCGTTCCTTCTGACCTTCATAATGCATTTACAATTATCGGAGCAAAGAGAGCTGAAACACTTGCTGAAATGTGTGTAGGTACAATCGGTGTTACTACTGAATATACTTCAGGTGCATCTGTAACTGCAGACGGATATGCAATAGAGATTGATCTTTCGGATGCTTTATTCAGAAACTATGAGGTAACTGCTGAAAACGGTAAAATTACGGTTCTCAAGGCAACTCCCGTTATCAACCAGCTTCCCTCTGCTACAATTTATCACGGCCAGACACTTGCTGACGCGGTATTTGCCGGCGGTATCACAAATGTGCCCGGTAAGTTTGCTTATGAATATCCCACAATTGAGCCCGGATATAAAGACGGTGCTTACAATACCTTCAAGGCAGATTTTATTCCCGAGGATACAACTAACTATAATGTTGTAAGCGGAAATGTTGTGCTGCTTACAGTTGTAAAATCAGAGGTCAAGGGTATACTTTCAGTTACAGGTGTTCCCGTGCCCGGACAGATACTCAGTGTTGATGCAACAGGTCTTGTACCTGCTAATGCAGGATATACATTTACATGGTATGACGGAAACGGTAATGTTCTCGGAAGCGGTACAGAATTCACTCCCGCAGCTGCAGATAACGGAAAGACTGTTTATGTAACAGCTGTACCCGATGCGGATTCTATCTACTACGGCAGCGTATCCAGTGACCAATATGTTATAGCTGCAGGACTTACCGATATCAGAGATATTCTTACAATTGCAGAATACCAGACTTACTTTAATTCCGGTGTAGTGTTCGGCGGTACCAAAGAGGTTGTTTATAACGGTGAAGCTCAGGCCGTAACCTTTACAAGTAAGGACGGTCAGGGAGTCGGAGAGGTTGTTATCAAGTATAACGGATCAACCGTAGCACCTGTTGATGCAGGTAATTATACAATTACAGTTGATATTGAAGCAGGCTCTGTTTATTCACCCGTATGCGGCTTTGTTATCGGTACTCTCAGAATTTCTCCCAGAGTATGTAATATAGTTGTTGAAGCAGATGAAAAAACATACGACGGTACAAAAAATGCCACAGCGAAGATAATCAGCGGCATTTCCGTTCTGGGTGATGATGAGGTTGAGTTTATTGACTCTGCCGTAACATATATGTTCGATACTCCCGATGCAGGCACAGGTAAGACTGTATATGCTGAATATGCAAATTGCCTTGCAGGTAAGGATGCAGGAAACTACAGAGCTGAAATCATAATCAGCAATGCAACATCTGCTGTAATAAACAAAAAGCCCTTAGCTATAACAATCAGTGCTGTTGAAAGAGAATATCAGGATAAGAACTTTGATGTTGATCTTGATTTCAGCTTTACTCCCGTTGCAGGCGATGAAAACCTTGTTTATGTGAACAGAGCAAAAGCAAAGGGTACTATCGTAGGCTATCTTAACGGTAAGGACAACGGTGCAGGACAGCACGATGTTGAAATTTCAGGCATTGAGCTTGCAGGTTCAAAGGCCGGTAACTATGAGATTTCTTATAATAACACAACAACAGTAACAATTGTTCCTGCAGCTCCCGTATACTCTGTTCCTGTTATAAGCGGAGAGTTTTACTATGACAGCGAGAGAACATTGGGCCAGATTTCACTGGGCAATGCAAGCTGGAGCTGGGTAGATGAATCTATTGTTCCTCAGGCAGGTGTTCATAAATATAAGGCAGTTTACACGCCTTCAGATGAAAACTATGCATCGGTTGAATATGACATAACGGTTGAAATCCTCAAGAAGGCAGTTACCGTTACAGCAGAAAGTTTTACTGTTTCTTACGGTGATATTACTCCCACATACCGTTACACTGTAAAGGGTCTTACAGGAACAGATACTATTGATGATATCAAGGGTTATGTTCTTATGAACAGTGAATATTCAGCCGGACGTCCTGTCGGAACCTATGTTATTGAAATCAGCGGTACATTGAGCAGTGATAACTATGAATTCAGTTATGTAAACGGTCTGATGACAGTTGCAAAGCGTACAATTTATGTTGATGTTACTGCAGTTAACAGACCTTATGCTCCCGGAAACACCGAAGTAGAAGTAAAGTTCTCAGAATTAACTGATCTTTACAGCGGTGATATAGGTAATGTTCGTCTTTCAAAGTCATCCGTAACAGGAAAGATTGCAGAAGACGGTGCAGGTAAAAAGACTGTTCAGTATACAATTCCTTCACTTGCAGGTGAAAATGCTGTAAACTATCAGTTATTACCTGCAAATGCAGAGCTTACTGTGGAAATTACAAAGGCTGCAGTACCCGGTGTGGTGATTCCCACAACAGGTGAGCTTTACTACGGATACAGCCTTCAGTATGTTAAGTTCCCGGGTGAACTTGATGAAAGTCTCGGCAGATTTGAGATGGAAAATAGCTCTGAGGTAATCACCAAGATGGGTACCTTTACCAATATTTATAAGGTAGTATTTATTCCTGCAGATACAGAAAACTATGCAACTGTTTCTGAATATATCACTATTACTGTATTACCTGCAGATGTCAGCGGTGCCCTTTATTTCACAGGTGCTTATAAGTCAGGTGAAACACTTGAGGTTAATCTTAGAGGTGTTCCTGAGGGCGCATGGAAGCATCTTAATGTTGTCTGGTACAGAGTTGATTCACCCGATGATGCTCCCGAAGCAGGTGTTCCCGTGGCATCAGGCACAAGAACATATAAGCTGAAGGATGATGATACCGGAAGATACATTATATGTGCTGTAAAGAATACGGAAAATTCACCTTACAACTGTAATGCGGTATGTGTAAGTGATTATGAAATTGAGGAAAGACAGCTTTCCTTCTGGGAGAAGATTGTTAACTGGTTCTACAAGCTTGTTGCAAGCTTCACAAATGTTTTTTCTAATCTTTTCCCCTAATAATATAAGCATGAACGGCAGTCTCGGGACTGCCGTTTTGTTTTAGGGTATAATTTAATTGACATAAACGCATAATATAGGTAAAATATAATTAAATGATATATAAAAATATAGAGGTGAAATATGGCAGTAAAACTTAATCCCGACAAAGAGGTTGTTGCCCGTATAAAAGAGGGGCTTAAGAAAAAGGACGGTTATTGTCCCTGCAGATTGACGAAAACCGAAGAAAATAAGTGTATCTGTGAGGAATTCCGTCAGCAGATTGCGGATCCCGAATTCGAGGGCTTTTGCCATTGTATGCTTTACTATAAATCAAAGGATTAAATATTATAAACCAAGGAGAATAAATTTATGTCAGTTATAAAAGTAGATCACAGCAATTTCAAGGAAGTTGTAGCAGAAAATAAGGGTACTGTAATTCTCGATTTCTGGGCAGAATGGTGCGGTCCCTGTCAGATGATAGCTCCCCTTGTGGCAGAGCTCAGTGAAAAGCATCCCGAAATTACTTTCTGTAAGGTAAATGTTGATGATGAGCCTGCAATTGCAGCTGCCTACGGTATTGTGTCTATTCCTACTCTCATTAAATTCAAGGGCGGAAAAGAAGCAGACAGAAATGTAGGCTATGCAGGTAAGGAAATGCTTGAAGCCTGGGCTGTAAGATAAGGAGAATAATATGCCGTATTTAAGTGTTCATTTCCGTGAAAAACTGACTGTTGACGGGGAACAGGTACATTTTGCCGTGTCCCGTGACGGTTTTAACTGGGAGCAGCTCAACGGCGGAAAGCCTGTTTTATTGAGCGAAAAAGGTACGGGCGGTGTCCGTGATATTGAAATTATAAGACGTGCAGACGGTAAATTTTCTATTCTTGCAACGGATCTTTGTGTGGTTAAGAGAATGGATAAAAACCACAATATTGACTGGAAGGATATCAACCACAACGGCAGTAAATGTCTTTCTTACTGGGAAAGTGATGATCTTATAAATTTCTCGGAGCAGGAGCTTCTGTATTTCGGCAGGGATGATTTCGGCTGTCTGTGGGCGCCTGAAATAACCTATGATGAGGAAAACGGGGAGTACCTCATTCACTGGGGCTCAACCGTCAGAGAAGATGACTTTAATCATATGTCAATTTACTGCTGCCGCACAAAGGATTTCAGAAGCTTTACATATCCGGAAATGCTGTTTACGAGAGATACGGAGATTCTCGATTCTCACATTATGAAGCACGGGAATACCTGGCATTTCTTTTATAAGAACAGTAATAATCCCTCGGGCAATATGCATCAGACATCAGAAAATCTTATGGGCCCATACACTCACGATAATGATTTTGATGCATTGGTGAGATATTATACCAACGGTGGCTCCTATGAGGGTGCAACAACGTATACACTTCCTGACGGCAGATGGTGTCTTATGCTTGATTTCTTCGGATGTCCCAAGGAGCAGATGGGATATGTTCCCTTTGTATCAAGGATGCCCGGCGATGCTGCTTTTAAGAGAGCAGACAGTGAATTTTCCTTCCCTTACGGCTTCAAGCACGGAAGATTCATTGAGATTACCGAAGATGAATATGACAGACTTTGCGCACATTACGGACAGTAATAGAAAATTATAAGAAAAAGCAGGGAATTGATTATTTTTATTAATCGCTTCCTTGCTGTTTTTTCATAATTGTGATTCCCGAAATAACTTGACTTATACTGTACCTTTTAGTATACTTCAATCAATATGAAAAATGCAGTGATGATATTAAGACTGTTTAAGGTAGTTTTCAGAGAGCCGTCGGTTGATGTAAGGCGGTAACGAGTTTTACAGTTTGTCTCGTATCGGAGCACAATTCCTGAAAACCGAAGGGGAATAGGGAGTTGCGGAGGGTCCCGTTACCAAGACCGCAGACTTGACAGAGTCTTTTAAGCGGCTGTTTATCAGCAATCACGGGTGGTACCGCGGTATATTTATCGTCCCTGAAACTTTGTTTTCGGGGACTTATTTTTTTTGTTATATCAGAAGGAGCATAAAAATGAGAAATATTAAAATTACAGATAAAACCTTTTCCTGTCTTACGGGGGACTTAAGCTTCCGCGAAAAAACGGAAATTGCAAAGCAGCTTGATAAGCTCGGGGTTGATATAATCGAGCTTCCTCTTATAAAGAATGAAAAGGCAGATGTGCTTCTTATAAAGAATATCGCAAGTGTTGTGGAAGAGAGTGCTCTTTCCGTTACTGCAGGCTTCACTAAAGAGTCTATTGAGGCCGCATATTCATATATCAAGGATGCAAAGAAGCCCGTAATAAACATTGCACTTCCCGTATCTCCCGCACAGATGGAGTATATGTGTGCATTGAAGCCCGATAAGATGCTTCTTAAAATTGAAGAGCTTGTAAGCTTTGCAAAAACTCTTACCGACGATGTGCTTTTTACTGCACTGGATGCAACAAGAGCAGAAAAGGAATTTTTGTATAAGGCACTTACAAAAGCAGCAGAATGCGGTGCGGAATCTGTTACTGTGTGTGAGGATGCAGGCATTACCGATGCCGAGGAATTCGGTGAATTTATAAAGGACGTCAGAGCTTTCTCGGAGCTTTCCTCTGCTGAGCTTTTTGTTGATGTCTGTGACAGCATAAATATGTCAACGGCATCTGTTGCTGCTGCACTTAAATACGGAGCAGACGGTGTTAAAACTGCAGTTGCAGGAGGCACATATGCCGATATCTGCAAGGTTTCCTCATATCTGAACGCAAAGGGCGAGAAGCTCGGAGCAAAGTGCTGTATCAATACTGTAAAGCTTCAGAATGTATGTGAAAAAATCAGTGAAATTACTGAAACAAAGGCACTCAAGCAGACACCGTATGAGATTTCATCAGCCAGCGATGAGACTGTTGAGCTTCATAAGACAGATGATTATCAGACTGTAGCTCAGGCTGTAAGAAAAATAGGCTACGACTTAAGTCCTGAGGATACTTCAAAGGTATTTGAGGAAATCGTGAAGCTTACCGAAGCCAAGGAGGTTATCGGGGTAAGAGAGCTTGAAGCTATTATTGCCTCCGTTGCAATTCAGGTTCCCTCTACCTACAGACTTGTAAGCTATGTTATAAATTCAGGTAATGTAATTACTGCAACTGCAAATCTTTGCATTGAAAAGGACGGCAAGGAGCTTCGGGGTGTTTATGTGGGTGACGGTCCCATCGATGCCGCTTTCCTTGCTATTGAACAGGTTGTGGGACACCATTTTGAGCTTGATGATTTCCGCCTTCAGTCTGTGACTCAGGGCAGAGAGGCTATGGGACAGGCTCTTGTTAAGCTGCGCTCCGATTCAGGTAAGCTTTACTCCGGAAGCGGTATTTCCACAGACGTAATAGGTGCAAGCATCAAGGCTTACCTTAATGCGCTCAACAAAATTGCCTTCGAGGAGAACAGATGATGAAACTGGCTTTTTCCACAAGATATATGCCTCCGATGTCTCTTTCCGCCTATCTCTCATTGGCGAAGGAGCAGAAATTCGGTGCTGTTGAAATATATGATATTGAAAACCCCTGCTTCGGCGGCGAAAAGCCCTCGTTTACGGGGGCGGGTACACTTTCTACAAAAAGAAAGCTTCTTCATACGGGACTTGCAATTTCTCAGTTGTGCTTTCCCTTTGATATTTCCGACAAGGAGAATTTCGCAGAAAATGTAAAAAAAGCGTCGGAAATTATAAAAACCGCTGCTGAAATAAATATAGATTATGTTAAGGCTTATGCAGGTCTTGACAGTGATGCTGCAGAAAAATTTCTGTCAGAGGTAAAGCCTCTTGCAAAGGAAAAGGGTGTCGTGATTCTTGTTGAAACTGACGGAATTTACAGTAATTCCGCTGTGCTCTGCGAGTTTCTTGACCGATTTGCAACAGGCAGTATTGCTGCCTGCTGGAATATGTATGCAACATATTTCAAGGGTAAGGAGGACGGCGAAACCACCATTAAAAATCTTGGCGCTTACGTAAAAAGTGTTAAAATCTGTGATGGTGATGAGCAGGGAAATCCCGTGCTTTTAGGAGAAGGAATACTTCCCGTAGGAGATATGATAAATGCTCTTCGTTCCGTGAATTTCGGCGGCTTCATAAGCCTTGAATGGAACAGAGAATGGCTTCCCGAAATTGACGATTTTGAGGTTATTCTCACATTTTTTGAGTCACACATTTCCTCTTACGGCAATCCCCGTAAAAATAAAACGCACCTTTACCGTAATAAGACGGGTGACGGACGATTCATCTGGAAGAAGGAGCAGCTCATAGATATGACCTTCCCTCAGGTGCTTGATGCTCAGTGTGAAGCATTCCCCGACCAGATTGCATTCAAATATACAACTCTTGACTATACAAGAACCTACAGACAGTTCCGTGACGACGTTGATACCTTTGCAAGAAGCCTTATTGCTTTAGGTGTGCGTCCGGGTACTCACGTTGCTGTTTGGGCAACAAATATACCTCAGTGGTATATTGCCTTCTGGGCAACAACAAAGATCGGTGCGGTTCTTGTAACTGTAAATACTGCCTATAAGATTCACGAGGCAGAATATCTTTTCAGACAGTCCGATACACATACCCTTATTATGATTGATTCCTACAGAGATTCAAATTACAAGGAAATTGTAAAGGAGCTCTGTCCCGAATTAAAGGACACAATTCCCGGGAAATCCCTTCATTCAAAGAGACTTCCCTTCTTAAGAAACGTTATTACCTGCGGATTTTCCATGGAGGGTGCTATGACCTGGGATGAGGCAATAGAAAGAGGTAAATCCGTTCCCGTGGAGGAGGTTTACCGTTACGCTTCCCAGGTTGATAAGGACGATGTATGTAATATGCAGTATACATCGGGTACAACAGGCTTCCCCAAGGGTGTTATGCTTACTCACCACAATGTTGTCAATAACGGTAAGTGTATAGGCGACAGAATGGATCTTTCAACGGCTGACCGTATGATGATTCAGGTGCCGATGTTCCATTGCTTCGGAATGGTTCTTGCGATGACCGCATCAATGACTCACGGTGCTTCACTTATGCCGCTGCCGTATTTTTCACCGAAGCCGGCTCTTTCTTGCATAAATAACGAAAAAATTACCGCTTTCCACGGTGTTCCCACAATGTTTATAGCACTTCTCGGTCATGATGATTTCGAAAAGACCGATTTCTCGCATATGCGTACGGGTATTATGGCAGGCTCACCCTGTCCCATAAGCGTTATGCAGGATGTTGTTGATAAAATGAATATGAAGGAAATCACCATTGTTTACGGACAGACCGAGGCTTCCCCCGGATGTACAATGAGCAGCACCGATGACCCACTTGAAGTCAGAGTTTCTACTGTCGGAAGAGCTTTACCCGAAATAGAATGTAAAATTGTAAATCCCGAAACCGGAGAGGAATGTCCCGACAATGTTACCGGTGAATTTGTTGCCCGCGGATATAATATTATGAAGGGCTATTACAAAATGCCCAAGGCTACGGCTTCTGCAATTGATAGTGACGGCTGGCTTCACACGGGTGATCTTGCCTGCCGTACCCCCGAAGGTAACTTCAGAATTACAGGCAGACTTAAGGATATGATTATCCGTGGCGGTGAAAACATTTACCCCAAGGAAATTGAGGAATTTATATATACTCATCCCAAGGTTAAGGACGTTCAGGTTATAGGTGTTCCTGATGAAGCGATGGGTGAGGAAATTATGGCATGTATCATCCTTAAAGAGGGTGAAGAAATGACAATTGCCGAAATGAAGCAGTATGTTCTTGATCATATGGCAAAGCATAAGGTGCCCAAGTACATTGATTTTGTAGAGGAATTTCCCATGAATGCGGCAGGTAAAATACTCAAGTATAAAATGCGCGAGGATGCCGTAAAGAAGTTCGGTCTGCAGAAAGCGGATTCTATAGTTACCGCTTAAATCTCACTGCTGTACTATTAATATAATTAATATATTTTATTATTTTTGTTATGTTGACAAATATATGTTCTTGTGATATTATTCATTCAATGGCTGTGACGAAGAGGCCTGAAAGTTATCCGAGTACAGAGACACGGCGGTGGGTGTAAGCCGTGAGACGATTCTTTCAAAGGGCTATCGCTTCCGAGCCGGAAATGCGAAATAACAGTAGTGTTTCCCGGGAATGCTCCGTTAGTGCAAAGGAGTTGTCGGACTCCCCGAGCGGCAGAGATATAGATTTCTGCAATTTGAGTGGTACCGCGGAAAAGTTTTTTCCGTCTCAAAGTTTTTCTTTGGGACGGTTTATTTTTTTAGTATGTAAAGGAGGTTTTTTTGGATGCCTGCGACAACTAATACAGACAACAAGCTTTTTGAGGTTGCCCGCCGAATTAAGGAGATGCGCTCCATCTGTGATTTTTCGGTGGAAACAATGGCAGAAAAGACCGAGGTTACTCCCGAACAGTATATTTCTTTTGAATCGGGAGCAGAGGATTTACCTTTTTCATTTATTCATAAATGTGCTTTAGCCTTTGATATCGGTATTACCGACCTTCTTGAAGGACACAGTGCAAAGCTCACATCCTACACAGTTACAAGAAAGGGCGAGGGACAGACCACTGCTAAGGAAAACGGCATTGAAATTCAGAACCTGGCGCCCCTTTTTAAGGACAAGCTTGCTGACCCTTATTGGGTAAGATATGAATATTCTGCTGACCTTGAAAATAAGCCTATTCACACAACAACCCATCAGGGACAGGAATTCGATATGGTTATCAGCGGAACTCTGATGGTAAAGGTCGGCGACCACACGGAGATCCTTCACGAGGGTGACAGCATTTATTATAAGAGCTCAACACCTCACGGAATGATAGCCGTTGACGGCAGAGACTGTACCTTCCTTGCTTTCATTATGGCTTCGGACGAAACTCCCGAGGATATTGTAAAGCACCGTATTATGACGGATACAAGAACGGCAGAAGCTCTTGTCTGTCATAAGTTCGTAAAGCCCGTTGAAAACGAAAGAGGCGAGCTTGTTGATATTGATTTCACAAAAACTGACGAATTCAACTTCGTTTTTGATATAGTTGATAAAATTGCAAAGAAGTCTCCTGACAAGACCGCAATGGTACACATTGCAAAGGATATGACTGAGAGAGTCTTTACATATCAGCAGATAAAGGAATATTCCTGCCAGACTGCAAACTATTTCAGATCTCTCGGCATCAAGAAGGGTGACAGAGTTATGCTGGTGCTTAAAAGGCACTATCAGTTCTGGTTCTCAATTCTGGCACTTCACCGCCTGGGTGCTGTGGTTATACCCGCAACACATCAGCTGCAGGCTCACGACTTCGAATACCGTTTCAATGCGGCAGGGGTCAGCGCAATTATCTGTACTGCTGACGATAACACTCCCGAGCATGTTGATGAATGTGCCCATAAGTGTCCGAGCCTTATAACAAAGGTGGTTGTGGGCGCTGCAAGAGAGGGCTGGCATAATTTTGATGAGGAATACAAGCTCTTCTCCAGACGCTTCAGACGTGAAGAGGACACAGCCTGCGGACAGGATCCCATGCTTATGTTCTTTACATCGGGAACAACAGGCTATCCCAAAATCGCTACTCATGCATTTTCTTATCCCCTGGGTCACTTTGTTACCGCTAAATACTGGCATTCGGTAAGCAAGGACGGACTTCATTTCACTATTTCCGATACGGGCTGGGGTAAGGCACTCTGGGGTAAGCTTTACGGACAGTGGCTTTGTGAGGGAAGCGTATTTGTATATGACTTTGACCGCTTTGATGCGTCGGTAATACTTCCTATGTTCGCAAAGTATAACATCACAACCTTCTGTGCACCTCCCACGATGTACAGAATGTTAATTAAGCAGGATCTGTCAAAATACGATCTTTCCTCAATAAAGCATGCAACAATTGCAGGTGAAGCACTGAATCCCGAGGTGTTCAAGCAGTTTGAGTCTGCAACGGGACTTCAGCTTATGGAAGGCTTCGGTCAGACTGAAACCACACTTACAATTGCAAATCTTATGGGAACAACACCTAAGCCCGGCTCAATGGGTAAGGCAAATCCCATGTATGATATCGAAATTATAAAGCAGGACGGTACTCCCGCACAGCTTGGTGAAAACGGTGAAATTGTTGTAAAAACCTCCGATAAGGTACCCTGCGGTCTGTTCCTCGGTTATTACAATCAGCAGGAAAAGACAGATGAGGTATGGCACGACGGCTACTACCATACAGGCGACCTTGCCTGGAAGGACGAGGATGGCCACTTCTGGTATGTTGGCAGAGTAGATGACGTTATCAAGTCCTCCGGATACAGAATCGGCCCCTTTGAAATTGAAAATGTCATTATGGAGCTTCCCTATGTTCTCGAGTGCGGTGTTTCCGCTGAGCCCGATGAATTAAGAGGTCAGGTTGTAAAGGCAAGCATTGTGCTTACTAAAGGCACCGAGCCTTCCGAGGAGCTTAAGAAGGAAATCCAGAAGTATGTAAAAGAGCATACTGCTCCTTATAAATATCCGAGAATTGTTGTTTTCAGAGAATCTCTTCCCAAGACCATAAGCGGAAAGATTCAGAGAAACAAGCTTTGATCATATGAAAAGAATTACGATTTTAGCCGGGCATTACGGCTCGGGAAAGACAAATATTGCGGTAAACCTTGCGCTTCAGATGAAAAGGGAAGGCTTTGATACGGTTATTGCAGACCTTGATATTGTAAATCCCTATTTCAGAACGAAGGATTCGCTGAGTGAGCTTACAAAGGCAGGCATAAAGCTGATATCCTCGGAGTATGCAAACTCAAATGTTGATATTCCGGCACTTCCTCAGGATATGTACTCTATTGTTGACGACAGAGAGAAATATTATATCGTTGATCTAGGCGGTGACGACAGAGGTGCATATGCTCTGGGAAGATATGCGGACAGCATAAACGAGGAAGCGGACTATGAGATGCTTTTCGTGTTCAATAAATACCGTCCTCTTACTCCTGATGCGGAAAGTGCTATGGAGGTTATGAGAGAGATTGAAGCGGCGGCAGGGGTACGCTTTACGGGAATTGTCAACAATTCCAACATAGGTGCTCTTACGGATGAGGCTTCTGTGGTGAAGAGCTTCCCCGAATGTGAAAGGCTTTCGCTTCTTACGGGGCTTCCCGTAAGATTTACGGCAGTTGATAAAAAGATATATGACAGCTTTAAGGGTGATAAATCACGGTTTTTCCCCCTTTCGTTACAAAAGAAAATTGTTTGACAGGAGAGAATATTATGGCAAAAGTTACTTTTTCGGAAGACCTTTGCAAGGGCTGCGGACTTTGTGTTACAGCCTGCCCCAAGGGTATTGTTAAACTGGCAGAAATACGCCTTAATGTAAAAGGACATCATCCTGCAGAAATTACAGATCAAGAGGCCTGTATTGGCTGTGCTTTCTGTGCTACTATGTGTCCTGACTGTGTAATTACCGTAGAGAGGTGAATAAAATGAGTGATATGGTATTAATGAAGGGAAATGAAGCAATTGCAGAGGCTGCTATCAAGGCAGGCTGCCGCCATTACTTCGGTTATCCCATTACTCCTCAGACAGAGGTAGCAGCCTATATGGCAAAGAGAATGCCCAAAATCGGCGGAACCTTCCTTCAGGCAGAAAGCGAGGTTGCTGCTATCAATATGGTTATCGGCGTTGCTGCAACCGGAAAGAGAGTTATGACCTCCTCATCCACTCCCGGAATTTCACTTAAGACTGAAGGTATTTCCTACCTTGCAGGCTGTGACCTTTCCGCACTTATTGTTAACGTACAGAGAGGCGGTCCCGGTCTTGGCGGTATTCAGCCCTCACAGTCCGACTACTGGCAGGCTGTAAAGGGCGGAAGCCACG
>JAZRTO010000118.1:0-7594 GCA_045652065.1 Acutalibacteraceae bacterium | reverse complement strand
ACCACTTGTATAACCATTACCGTCAAAGGCTATGATATATGAATTCGTATCCCACTGTGCGTAAAGTGTAACTGTACCTCCGCTGGTGGTTGTCAGATTTTTTACTGACTGCTTATCATAATAACTTGTACCACTACCATCAGCCTTTGTGTTCCACCCTGTAAAGTGATAACCCGACTTAACAAAGCCGTTTGCAGTAAGGTTTTTGGCAACATCATAGGTCATTGACATTGAAGCAGTAGATCCGCTTGTGCTTCCGTTACCGTTAAACTTGATTGTATAGGCATTCGGTTTCCACTGTGCATAGAGTGTCATGCTCACATTGCCCGTTTTAATGCCTGAATTGAGATCTGTGGGCTTAATGGTGTTATCATTTTGGCCAAAAGCGATATTGCCTGATATTGTTGTTCCCCAAGATTTAAAAGCATATCCCGTTTTATATAGACCGAAGGTGCCGGCATTCGAAAGACCGTTGTCCTTTGTTTCATTATATACCCATGTTTGAATATACTTCGTGTCATCACTTTCCCTATGCACCAACTCTGACGAAAGATAATATGTGTCTGAATTTATTAATCCTCCGTTGGCATTAAAACAGACCTTTAGCTTATACGGAGACCACTGTGCATAAATATTTACTGTTGCACCATTTGTTTTGGTAAGATTTTTAACTGACTGTTGATTGGAATAAGATGTGCCACTACCGTCAGCTTTCGTATTCCACCCGGTAAAGTAATGACCTGTCTTTGTAAAACCGTTGGCGGTAAGCTTCTTTGCCGTACCATAGGACATACTCATTGATGCAGTTGATCCGCTTGTGCTTCCATTACCGTTGAACTTAATAGTATAGGTTATATTCTGTGTTTCATTGTATGCTATACCTACACCATAGCCTTTGGTAAGAATTGTATTGAAAGACGCTTTGGATGAACTACTTATTTCAGTGGCAGCAGTCCATAACCCCTGACCGTCGGGAGTATATAACTTATTAGGCCAGATGCGATTCGTGTAGTTTGCAATAAACCCCCAAGTTGAGGATGTTCCGTTACTTGAGCCACCGTCGGAGCCTCCGCCTAAAACGCTTCGTCCACAATAAGCCATTTCGGTTACAGTCAATGCCTGATATTCACCCGCAAGGCAAACATCAAAAAGAGGCTCGATAATTACCTTATCACCGTAAACCATATTGTCAACGCTTCCGACACCAAGCTTTGAAAGCACCAGATTGATGTTTGCTTCATAGCTCTGCCATGTTTCAACACTGTTCGGATTGGGAAGGTCTTTTACAAAGCTGATATTTGCTTCTTTATAGCAATTAGTGGTGTTATAGGTAGTTGAAAGTTTTGCGTTTCTGTTAGAAATGACGCCCAGCTTATTATACTTCTTTGAAAACTTCGCAGAGGTTGAATATGCGTGGTCACCGTTTGAGGTATCTCTGTAAACATCAATTACCTTTGTTACCTTCATATTACCGTCCGCATCAACGGCAGAAAAACGGTAGCCGACAACACAGTTTGAGTCTTCGGTGTCACGGATAACATAACCGGTGTTACTGCCGTTTACGGCATCAATACTGCCGCCTGCACTGTCGCCGTCCCAAGAAAGGGCAAAGGCTGAAATGGGAATTGATGAAAAGAGAGTGAGAATTACAAGAAAAACAGATAATATTCTTTTAATAACTATCATCCTTTCCGATAAAAAGTAAAAGCCCGACATTAAGCCGAGCTTTCATAGAGAATTTAATTTTAATGTGTGTGACAAGTTCTTGCTTTAACTGTCTTACCGCAATCGGGGCATTTAGTATCAACGGTAAATCTTACGCAAGTACCCTTTGAGCCGTCACCGATTTTCTTGGTACAATCGTCACAATATTTATTCGGGTCTTTCTTTTCTGAATACTTTGTACACTTTGAAATATCATAGCAGGCGTTACCCCATTCATCAATAGCATAGAAGCTCTTACAGGAATGAGAGCCGCAAAGTGAGCATCCTTTCTTTTCAAGACTTACAATAAATGAATGTGTTTCTTTGCTTTCACAGTGATGACCTGACTTGCCGCAAGAGTATTCCTTAACGCTGTCATTATCTGAAGCAGGTGAACCTTCCTCCGTTGTCGGAGCTTTTTGTGTTGTTACAGGCTTGGGATTTTCCTCTTTTACAGTTGTCTGCGGCTTTGTTGTTGTGGGAGCCTTGGTTGTTGTATCCGGCTCTGTTACTGCTTCGTCAATGGAGAGAATGTTTTTATCATCGTTTTCAATCTCCGGCACATTCTCCTCGGTTGTGGCTTCGTCTGTAATATCCTCAAGAATGAGGTTTACATCCGTTGTTTCCTCGCTTACCGTTGTTTCCGGGAATGTTGTTTCATCAGCATTTCTGTCACTGACTCCTTTTACAATAATTCCCACGATTATGAGACAAACAATGATTATTGCCGTTACAAGACCTGCAACAATCTTTTTGTAATTATCTCCCTTAACTGCTAAAACTGTCATTTTGAATTACCTCCTGAATTTAAAATTTTTCACTTAATACTGATACAATTTCTATGGGTACATTTGCAGTATCAATTTTTTGACCTGCGAAATATATCGGTACTGAAATTGTGTAGTGAATTACAATCTCAAGCTCATTTTCCTCTCTGAAACTAATCTCAGGATATGTCATTGAGTATTTGAGATTTCCTTCACTGTCATAACTATACAGCCGTGAAGCTGTTTCGTCTAATGTGCAAAAGTCACACAGAGCATCTGTGAACTCCTGCGAATTAACACTTTCGGTGTAGTCATTGCCTTGCTTGATGCTGTCATATATCCTTGTGGCATTCTGTGTTACAAAGCTGTCAAGTACAACTTTACTGTTTTCTCTTGAAGTATCAATAAGGGAGACAGCAGAAGCATAGACAAATATACCCGAAAATATCATTACGATTACAAGAATGAGTACACAAACGGGTACATAGCTTTCACCCTTTTTACTTTTGAGTATCTGCATTTATTTCACCTACTTCCAATACTTTTCAGAAATACCCGACCTTGTTGTACTTACGGTTATGGGTATCTTAAAAGCACCGACACCTCTGACGTAGGTATTCACGGACACGGTGACTGTCATTTTGTCACCAAGCTGTACTCTCTCATAGGTCGAGTTGTAGTATTCATCAGCGGATGCAACTACATCAAAGTCAAAAAAGGAGCTTCTGAGTTCTTCGCATCTTTCATCAAACTCCTCACCGAAGGAGCCTTCCGAGGTTGCAGTTTCAATAAGAAAACCGCTAACGGTGTCCAAATCCTGACGCAGCATAAAAAAGGTGTAAATATTTAATGTTACAACAAGCACCATCATAAGTGCAATTATGCCAACGGCAATATCAATGTAGCCTTCAGCTTTACGGTTTGAAAGAATCTTTTTCATATTCATTACCTCCTTAACCGAAAAGAACACCAACAGAGCCCATTATCTGTGCAAGGATTACCACAACATAAATGAGCATAAAGCAGAAAAGAAGGCTCATAGAAAGCTTCTTGACCTTCTTCGGTATCTTCTGTGCTTCAAGTCTTAACCTCTGTCTGTGGATGTCTGAAAACTTCATAGCAAGGCTCGACCAATATACAGGATTGCTGTCGCCTCGTATCATACCGATAAAGCCACGGCAAACATCACTCATCATACTTGAGCCGACTCTTGCTTCAAGTCTTGTGATTGCCGCTTCCTGATTACCCGAATTCATATCGGCTATTGTAATATCAAGCTCGTGCTTGAGTTCAGGCCCGGCATTACGGGAATATTCTGTAAGAATAGATAAAAGGCTTCTTTCGTGCTTCAAGGTCTTTTCTACATTAGCTACAAGCCTCGGTAATTCGTATTCAATCTTCGCTCTTTTCTCCTTTATCTTTCCTCCTACACTTTTCATATTTATTCTGTAAAGAACAAAAGCAAGGAATATGACAACAGGACAAAGTATCGGGAAGATGAAATACAAAGGTACGGCAAACACACCGATAATGAGTGCTTTTACAATAGCATTAGCCTTAAACATTTCGGGTGTAATATTCATCTGAGCAGTACGAAGGTCTGTTTCAAGCTCTATCCTTTTAAACTCATTCATAGGAATACGCTTTGCTATTGCTCCTGCAAAGCCGCCGAGCCATACATCAATACTGCTTGTCTTTTCCTGATGCTGTTTGGCAAGGTTTGTAATAGCCTTTGATGTTCTCATATACGGCACCTTAAAAGCATCTGCGAGGATAAAATAAAAGGCGATACCGAAAAGTACGCCAACAATAATCTTAATCATTTCTTTTTCCTCCTTATGCCTTGTATTCAACGGGTTTTGTGAATTTGAGAAGGAACATATATGTCACGATAATAACCGCACCGCATACTCCTAATACAATCTTACCCGGTGTTTCGTATATGAGTGTGTGAAACCAGTCCTTGTTAAGCACATACAAAAGAGGAATATTACCCACAACAAGACCTACCATTGTGTAATACTCTGTTCTTACCGCAGCCATCATAGTTGAAAGCTCACTGTTTACCACTCTTACATCTGTAAGTTTTGCAACAATAGGATGAAGAGTATCTACAAGTGCTCTGTCATCTTGACAGCGGATAAGAGCATCACACCACTCTCGGAAAATATCATCATTAACCTTTTCTTTAAGATTACGAAGTGCCTGCTTCACACTCGATGAAACTGCAACAGCATCTCCGATGAAAGCATTGAAGCAAGCTCTTAAAGGTGGTTTGATGTAATCAATGTTTTCTCTTACCGCAAGAATAATATCCTCGTTTCTGATATATGAAGTAGTAATTGTTGAAAGTGTTGTTTCCAAGTCAGTTTTGATGTGCTTTTCATACTGTGAAAGACTGTTTCTGACATAGATGAAAGGTATAAGGGCAAAAGCTACCGATAAGGCAGGAAGAAGGAATATGTTGTCAATGAGAACTGCAACTACCGCACCTGCCGCAAAAAGAACGAGTGAAGCACAGCAGACAAGAGCAAATTTATTCTCCTGTCCCATAGCTGCCAACGCCGTCTGTGTATATGCAAGTTTAGAGCCGAGGCTCTTTTTCTTTTTACCTGCTCTCATATTTCTTGCTTTTTCTCTTAATGTTACTTTAGGCGTTGTAAGCCTCATAAGGTCCTCGGTAATCTGCTGCGGAGTCAGATTAAGAAAACAAACTATTGCTACAATAAGCAATAAGGAAGAAATCGTAGGCATAATCACGAGTAATCAGCTCCCTTCTCCAGAAATTTTGAAAGAACATCCTGCGGAACACCGAACTGCATCAGCTTCTTTTTAAGGCTGTCGGACATTATCTCCGGCTGTTCAAAGTGTCCCTCTGTAATGTTTTTACCCTTTTCGATAACATTCTTTGTGATGTTGAAACGGAAAAGTGTGTGGTATGCTCTCTCACCGTTGGGCAGTATCTCGCACTCGGTAATATCCATTATCTTTCTTTCGTTGTTCTCAAGTTTATGGGTATATACAACAATGGGAAAGGCCTGACCTGCCTGCATAAGAGAGGTCTTGAAGTCAATGGGAAATCTCTTCTGACAAAGAAGAGCTATTCTCATATGTGCCGCATCTGCCGCCGAAGCGTGTACCGTTGAAACAACGGTGTGTCCCGTAAGACTTGCTTCTACTGCCGAATAGCACTCAACATCTCGCATCTCACCGACACAAACAATATCAGGATTAAAACGAAGGGAAGCTACAACAAGATCTTCCTGAGTAATGTCATAGGCTTCATTATCCGAAGGTCTTGAAAGAGTATGAACTACATTGTTCACTACCTTGCCTTTCTTATCCTTTCTCACAAGAGCCAACTCACGGGAACCGCTTTCAATAGTGAAAACTCTCTTTCCGTCGGGAATGGTAGTAAGAAGTGCATTAAGAAGTGTTGTTTTACCCGAAGATGTGGCACCAGCCACAACAACAGAAACACCGTATCTCATACAGGTACAGAGAAAATCAATCATCTTTTCTGTTGCATTACCTGACTTGATAATCTGCGTTCTGTTTACTCTCGACGGATGAAGAAGTCGGATAGAAACGCTTACACCGATTTCATCATCAACAACAGGAGCTTTAAGAGCCGTAATTCTTGTATTATTCGGCAAATGCCCCTGCGACATGGGAGAAGCATTGTCGATAATCATTCCCGAATGATGAAGAAGTCTTTTGACAATATCCGTAGCGTGTGTGGGAGAATAAAAATGCTCCTTTACCTTTTCAATCTTGCCGTTTGTGTAGGTTATGGCAACATCGTTCCAAGCGTTAATATTTATTTCTTCAACATTATCTCTGCCAAGAAAGGGTGTGAGTATTGAATATTCAGCCATTTCGGAATAAATCTTGTCACAGAGCTTTTCATCCGTCATACCTTCAACGGAATACGCCGTGTCACGCAGATACTTTTCGATGTAGGATTTAAGCTGTGAGAGCTTTGTTGTATCGGTAAGAGTAGCGGCATATTTTGATGAGATATGCTCCTGAACCATAGATAAAAGAGTAACAAAATCAATTTGACGATTCATTTATATCACTCCTTTAAATAACTCTGTTCACAAGAGCCGAAAGCCTTTTCTTATACTCTTTTGCATTGAGCCTTTCATAAAGACTTCCGTCAAGAAGCTGCTGTTTTACCTGTCGGCAATAAGGAAGAACACAAGCGACATTTTTAAGATGCGTACAGACATCCTCCAAAGGTATATAGAGTTCGTGTTCCGTGATGTTTATTACCTTTAAACTCTGCTCCGTTCCCGATGTGATAATCTTATCTCCGTAGGAATTGAGCCAAGTCATACTTTTAAGGTCGGGTGTGATGACCTGAATAATATGGTCAGCTCTGGCGAGTGCCTGTTTTGAGATAAGGTCTGTATCCTCGTTGGTACAGTCAACAAACACATAACCGTCAGTTGCCGCAAGAACATCAAGAAGATTTTTCACCTTCTCTTTTGTCGGTGTGGGAAAGCTGTACTTACTGTCACCGGACTTAAAACCGAGGCAACCGAAGTTTTTCATATTCTTAACAGTTACAAGGTTTTCAAGGAGCAGGTCACTTGAAATATCTGTTGAATCAAGTACCGCACTCAATGAATAAAGGGAATCGGGTTTGTAATTCGGGAAAAGCATACCGATGGAAGGCACAATAATATCGGGGGAAATAAAGGTAACGGAGCAATCAGAGGTTGAAAGGTAAACCTCCTGTGCAAGCTTAAAAGCAACAGTTGTTTTACCGCTTCCCGGTGCTCCACATACAGCAATTATTTTAGCCATTGTTATCAGCACCTTCCTTGTCAGTTTTCGTTTCAAGGAACTTATCCTGCTTATCAAGGAATTTCTGTGCCTTTTCTGTATCACCTCTAAACACAAGAGCTACGTGCATTGAAGCGTTTTCCTCATAATTTGCAAGTACGGTAGCCTGCTTTGAGGAAACAAGAAGTGTAATTGTTGAGGGAAGCTCAAAGCTGCCGTCCTCATTTTCCACAACCTCTGTTTCATCAACACCGCCCGATGTGGTAGTGGTGATTACCTTAACATATTTAAGCTCTGACGGAACCGTAGTTTTGCCTTCCTTATCGGTT
>JAZRTO010000117.1:0-18626 GCA_045652065.1 Acutalibacteraceae bacterium | reverse complement strand
CAGGCGTGGCTTGCAACAAGCATAGCAGCAGATGCAGAGCCGAATTCAAGACAGTCAATAATTTCCTTCCCCTCAAAAAGACTGTAAAGGAATGCTGAGGTATATCCGTCGCCGCCGCCGAAGGACTTAAGCAGCTTTACGGGGAAGGGCTTTATAGAAAAGCTCTGTCCGTCATTAGTATAGGCTGTAGAACCCTGCTTACCGTGAGTAACAATAACAATCTTTGCACCCTTGCTCTGCCAGTATGAGGCGGATGTTTCATCCTTGCCGTCAAGACCGAGAAGTCCTTCAAGAAGGTCATATTCTTCACGAGAGCCGATAATCATATCGGAATTTCCTGCAACAATTGAATAGTATACTGCAATTTCATCCTTATTTTTCCAATTATATGCTCTGTAGTCAAGAACAAAAATTACGGGAATATTATTCTTCTTTGCAAGGTGCATCGCTTTAAGAGATGCCTCTCTTGAGGGGCTTTCTGCAAGAGCCACACCGGAAATGAGAAGTGCTGCACCTTCCTTGATATATTCTTCGTCAATATCTTCACATTCAAGCTTTAAGTCAGCGGCCTCGTTACGATACATAACAATGCTGCTTTCAGTCTGTGACTTGATTTCAGTAAATGTAAGACCGATTTTTGATCCGTCCTTACATCTTACGATACGGGAGGTATCTATACCCTCGTTCTCGAAGAAATCTGTTACAAAGGTTCCAAGCTGATCATCGGAAACACGAGCAAAAAAGCCGCATTTTTTTCCAAGCCTTGAAAGTCCGACCGCAATATTTGCAGGTGAACCGCCAAGATATCTCTTAAAGGTCGTGCTTTCATTAAGCGGACAGTAGTAGTCAACGGGATTGAAGTCAACAGCAACTCTGCCCACAAGGATAAGATCATACTTTTTTGATTTGTCAAATTCTATGTACTTCATATCAGTTCTCCTTATTGTTGAATATATTGATATGTTTTTTTACATTATTATAAACGCCCTCAACCATTTTTTCGGAAAGAGTGAAATAATTATCTCCGCTTCTGAGATAATTCTGCGCAGAAGCCGTAAGAGCATCAAAGCTGGCTGTAGCGATATTAATTTTTCTTATACCCAGTGAAATTGCACGTCTGAACATTTC
Source organism: Acutalibacteraceae bacterium (assembly GCA_045652065.1). Lineage (GTDB taxonomy): Bacteria > Bacillota > Clostridia > Oscillospirales > Acutalibacteraceae > RUG806. The sequence continues at coordinate 17,498 of JAZRTO010000117.1, read as the reverse complement.
ATCGGTTATTCCCGTACCGCCGTGAAGAACAAGAGGAATATCCGTCACTCTGTGAATATCTTCAAGAACATCGAAACGAAGCTCGGGAAGCACAGGATAATTTCCGTGGGCATTTCCTATAGCAACTGCAAGTGCATCAATCCCGGTTTCCTCGCAGAAGCGTTTTGCAACAAGAGGGTCTGTGCAGGTGATTTTATGTTCTTCCGTATCACCTTCATTGCCACCCACAACACCAAGCTCTGCTTCAACAGAAGCATCAACTTCTTTTGCAAGAGCAACAACCTCTTTTGTAAGAGCAATATTTTCCTCGAGAGGCTTCAGTGAACAATCAAGCATAACTGAAGTAAAACCGAATGACAGAGCTTCTTTTATACATCCGGGTGTCAGACCGTGATCAAGATGCACTGCTATCTCAACAGTTGAATTTCTTGCTGCAGACACCATCATCGGAGCCATAAGGCTGAGCGGGGAATTTCCGAGTCTTTTTTCAGCAATCTGCAATATAACCGGAGTGTTAAGCTCTTCAGCAGCACGGACAACTCCCATTACCATTTCCATATTACCTACACTGAAGGCTCCGACTGCAATATTTTTCTGTTCTGCTTTTTCAAGCAATGATTTCATAGACACAAGCATTATATCACCCCAAATTCTAACATTATAATTATATTATAAAAATATTAATAATTCAATACGGGAATTTAATTATTCAAGAAAAAAAAGCTGCCCGAGGGCAGCCTTGAAATTTTATTTGGCTTTTTTAGCCTTAAGAGCTTCTGCAAGGTCAAAGGCAGCAACCTTATTAGCCTTTATGTTTGAGGATTCCGCAAGCTTCTTCATAACAAGCGATACAACAAAATAAGCAACAAGACCTGCAATCAGACCGACAATGATACCGCCGAGAACGTCTGAGGGATAGTGAACCTGAACATAGTTTCTTGAAGCTCCCATAAGAACGGCAGCAACAAGAGCAAGCCAGCTCTTCTTCTTATCACAGAACATAAATACGGGAACCAATGCTGCAACAGCCGAAGTGGTATGACCCGAGGGGAATGAACGCATTGAGGAAGCGTGAACCTCACCCATATTTGTCCACCACTCCTTGAAGAGAAGCACATTGGGATCGGTTGAATACTCGAAAAGCTCAAAGGGACGGGGACGCTCGATAAGGGGCTTGATTGTCACGTTGGTAATAATCGCACCAACAGCAATACCTATAAGCATACCTGCACCGACCTTTCTTGTCTTCTTGAAAAGAAGGAAGATAAGACCGAGAACAATAAAGAGAATACCGTCATCTCCGAGATGAGTATAAACGAGGAAGAATGTATCAAGTATCTTACCTAATGCTCCCTCGTGAAGATTTGCATAAAACTGAAGAATGTTGAAATCAAAGGTACCGAATACATCGGAGAACCATTGTACAACTGCTGTAGTATCCATAATTTTACTCCTTTTATATTTTTTAGAATTGTATCATAAAAATATGCACTTTGCAACATCTTTATGAAAAATCAATATCCTGTGACATCAGCCTGATTTTTTATAAGCTTTACAATACGGCTGGTACCGAGTCTGTCGGCTCCGAGCATTATAAATTCCTCGGCATCCTCCAAGGAAGAAATACCGCCTGCTGCTTTGATTTTAAGACTTTTTCTGCAATGCTCAGCAAAAAGAGAAATATCCTCTTTAGTTGCACCGCCTGTTGAAAATCCCGTTGATGTCTTTATAAAATCAGCCTCGGAAAGCGATACTGCTTCACACATTCTTACTTTTTCTTCTGTCGTAAGAAGGCAGGTTTCAATTATAACCTTAAGAAGCTTATCCTTACAGGCTTTCTTTACAGCATTAATCTCATCCAGTATATCGTCGTATTTTCCGTCCTTTACACGACCGATATTAGTAACCATATCAATTTCATCAGCACCGTCATTCACGGCAGCTTGTGCTTCAAAACACTTTACTGCAGTTGAATTATAGCCGTTGGGAAAGCCTATTACCGTACAAACGGCTATTTTGTCTCCCACATATTCTTTAACCTCTTTAACAAAAGAAGGAGGTATGCATACACTTGCACAGCCGTAGTTTACGGCATCATCACAAAGTGCTTTTATATCAGCAGAAGTTGCGTCAACCGCAAGAAGAGTATGGTCAACACGGGAAAGTATTTCTTTTATTTCCAAATTAATCACCACCGTAAATTACTTTATCATAAGGAGTAAAAAAACTCAATAAAATTTTCATCTTGCATTGACATTTATTTTTTATGCATCTATACTTTATATATCACCCTTTGAAAGGAAAATGATTATGGATTTCAGAAATGCTCTGTCAAAAAAAAGAGAAGCTGTCCCCACACCCGAAAACATCTGCGATGAGCTGGGTAACTGTTACTTCGGAACATTCGATAAGGAATTTCCGAAAATGGACTTTCTCAAAATAAATAAGCCCTCTTCACTTCCCAATTTCTTCAATAAAATGAGATTAACCTTATGGGAAGCTACTGAAATTAATTTCGACAAGGTAATTCTGCTTACGGCAGTCTGCGATATGGGACTTTTCGGCACAGCACTTACCGTAATTTATGATAAGAGAACAAAAAAATGTACCTCCTGGCAGGAAATTTTACCTTCATCCAAGGCTGTGATTTCCGATACTATCATTAATTCTGCGGAAACCTATTCTAAAGGTAAGAAAGTAAAGGTAAGATATGTTAACAACTTCCAGAGAGGCGAAGCAATTGTTTCAGGCTATGCAAGTGACAAAAAAGCAGGTGTAATTGATTACCGTGTAAAGCTTACACGTGTATCAAAGCCGAGTATAGTCAATATCCCCTTTGATGCAAACAGACCGCTTTATTCTCAGAAGGATCTCTTTAAGGTAGAAGGATATCTTGAGGTTAACGGTGAAAGATTTGAGGCAAATGACAGCACTGCTGCCATTATAGACGATCACCGCGGCTATTATCCGAGACACGCGCATTATGACTGGGTTACAACTATGGGCAAAAAGGAAATTGACGGTGAAGAACAGTATTTCGGCTTTAATCTTACAAGAAATCAATCTGTAAATCAGGATGATTTCAACGAAAACCTTATATGGTTCCAGGGGGCAACTACCCTGCTCACTCCGGTTGTATTCAAGCACGAGACACCTTATCTTTGGCATATCAAGGATACAAAAGGAATGGTTGACGTGACATTCGATATCGGCGATGAGTTTCTTATGAAGCTGACTACCGGCTTAATAAACATTGACTATCACATATCCTTCGGAGAGCTTAAGGGTTATGTTTGCGATCCTGACGGCAATAAATATATTCTCGACGGAATGGCCGGAATCGGTGAAGATAAATCCCTGGTATTCTGACAATAATAACAAAAGGGACCCTTGACGGGTCCCTTAATTAATTTTTTATTTTCTGTAATTATCGTAATCATCGTGCATTGCAATGCCGTGCTCATTGAATATCCTTACGGCTGCATCAGCATCATCAACTCTGAGAACTGTCCAGGCTTTACCCTCATCCTTACCGATGAAAGCATACATATATTCAATACCCACATTCGCTTCAGAAAGCACAGAGAGAAGATGTGCAAGACCACCGGGTGCATCATCCATTGCAGCAGCAATTACCTGAGTACATTTTACCATAACACCGGATTCCTTGAGTGCAGCCATTGCAACATCCGGCTTATCAACAACAAGGCGGAGTATTCCGTATTCGGAAGTATCTGCAAGTGAAAGTGCACTGATATCTACGTTATTAGTCTTCAGCACATCAAGAACAGCGGAAAGCCTTCCGATTTTATTTTCAACAAATACCGATAACTGTTTCATAGCAAAACTCTCCTTAAACTTTTCTCTTATCTATAACACGCTTTGCTTTACCTTCGCTACGTGCTATTGATTTCGGGTTTACAAGGTGAACGCCGGCACTGATTCCGAGGACATCTCTGAGTTTTTCCTTAATCAGCTTTTCTGTTCTCTCAATTGTCTTGATATCATCGGAGAACAATTCTTCACTCATTTCAACATTGATATCGAATGTATCCGTATTATTTATTCTGTCAACAATAATCTGATAGTTAGGAGTAATTCCGCCTCCAACATTAAGAAGAACCTCTTCAATCTGTGAGGGGAAAATATTTACACCTCTGATTATAAGCATATCATCGGTTCTGCCCTGGGGCTTATTCATTCTTACGTGAGTTCTTCCGCACTTACACTTTTCGTAGTTCAGTGAGCAGATATCTCTTGTGCGGTATCTTATAAGCGGGAAGCCTTCCTTTGTAATTGTTGTGAACACAAGCTCACCCTGAGCACCTGCAGGAAGAACCTCAAGGGTGTCAGGATCAATAATTTCGGGAATGAACATATCCTCACAAACGTGCATACCGGCCTGACATTCACATTCATATGACACACCGGGTCCCATTATTTCGGAAAGTCCGTAAATATCATAAGCCTTTATACGAAGCTTCTTTTCGATTTCACGACGCATATCCTCACTCCAGGGCTCTGCACCGAAAATTCCGACCTTGAGCTTCAGATCATCAATAACACCGGACTCCTCTGCTGCTTCTGCAAGATACATAGCATAAGAGGGAGTACAGCAAAGACATGTAGAGCCGAAATCCACCATAGTCTGAAGCTGATTAGATGTGTTACCCGAGGATGTGGGAATTACGGTAGCACCGAGTCTTTCAGCACCGTAATGTGCCCCGAGACCTCCTGTGAACAGTCCGTAGCCATATGACACCTGAATAAAATCACTATTATCAAGTCCTACTGCACTCATCATTCTTGCAACACAGTCAGACCATGCAGTTATATCATTTTCCGTATAACCTACAACAATTTTCTTTCCTGTTGTACCGCTTGATGCATGAACACGCTTTATATTTTCCATAGGCTCTGCAAAGAGACCGTAGGGATAATAATCTCTCAGATCCTGCTTATATGAGAAAGGAAGCTTTTTAAGGTCATCAATTCCCTTTACATCATCGGGAGTAAGACCTTTTTCGTCCATTCGCTGTCTGAAAAGCGGAACTCTCTCATACATTCTCTTTACCTGATTTTTAAGTCTTTCGCTCTGAAGAGTCTCAAGCTCTTCACGGGGCATTGTTTCAATTTTTTCCTGCCACATAATTCTTCCTCCTTAGGATTGACAGAGGAGCTATACAATAAAAAAGCCCTCTGCAAAATAAGCAGAGGACGGATATACCGTGTTACCACCTCATATTCGGAGCTTTCTCACAAAAACTCCCTCACGGAGTACATACATACCCCTGCACTGTAACGGGTGCGCCCGTTGTAGCCTACTGTAATTTCAGCCCACAGCTCACGGAATGAATTCACAAATAATCCGTTTATGTCTTGCACCAACCGACAACTCTCTGAAAACTTTTTATATGCTACTGCTTTCCGGTCACAGCCTTTATGCAGATAATTTAACACAGTCTTACAAAAATGTCAACAAAAATTTGTATATTATTTCATTAAACTGTTTAATCATTTCATTGACAGTTATTAATAAATAATATAAACTTAAACTAATATAGTTGATAATATAGTTGAAAGGTTGGTTTTATGAAAAACGAGCTGTTAAAGAACAAAGATTATTTCAACCGCAACAAGTGGGTCTATTCCCTTGGCGGTATCGGAAGAGATCTTGCTTACACACTTTACACATCATTCCTGCTTACATTTATTCTTTACACAAAGAACGTTTCTGATGGTCAGTTTGCAGCTATCAGTATTATAATGATTATCTGCAGAATCTGGGACGGAATTAATGACCCGATTATGGGCGGAATTATTGAAAATACCCGTACAAAGTTCGGCAAATTCAAGCCCTGGATATTTATTGGTGTAATCACCAATGCAATTGTGCTTGTTCTTATGTATACAATAAATCTGGAAGGTGCTGCCTTTGTTGTTGCATTTGCCTTCCTTTATATACTTTGGGATCTTACCTATACCATGAATGACATTGCTTATTGGTCAATGGTTCCCGCACTTTCAAGCGAGCCGAGACAAAGAGACGTAATAACATCAATGGCAAACCTTTTCGCAGGTCTCGGTACCATACTTGCCAATCTTCTTATCCCCCTTCTTACCGTTGGCTCAGGTGCAATCGGCAACAGCGCGGTTACGGGATATAAGGTCGTTTCCATTGTAATTGCCATTACATTTATCGGCTGTCAGATGTTTGTATGTGCAGGTGTAAAGGAAAAAGCCATTCCCGACACAACAGAACCTGCCGAAAAAATCGGCGTAAAGAAAATTGTAAAGATTATTTTTAACAACAAGCAGGTGCTCTGGACATCTCTTATTCTTCTTTTTGCAAGCATGACAAGCGCTCTTCTTACAGCATTCGGAACTAATTATATCTACCTCTCATACGGCTACGAGGGATCAAACACTACCCTCTTTGTTGTAGCTTACGGTGCTGCATCGGGGCTTACATTCCTTATCTATCCGATGCTTACAAAGAAATTCACAAGAAATCAGATTATCAAGATGTCCTTTATACTGATAATTGTCGGATATATTGCTTTTATGCTCACAGAAACCTTTATAAAGGATCCCTCAATCGCTTATTATATCCTTTGCATTGAAGCGTTATTCATAGGCATCGGCGGTGCACTCTTCTATCTTATTGCCGCAATTCTTCTTGCAAATACCGTCGAATATAATGAGCTTATGACAGGTGAAAGAAACGAGGCTCTCATTTTCTCCGTTAAGCCATTTATGTCAAAAATGTCAAGCTCTCTTCAGCAGCTTATCATTATGGTGGTTTACCTCGCAATCGGTCTTACAGATATCACAAACAAGATTTCAGATGCAGAAAATGCCGCTATATCAAATCCCGAGGTATGGACAGAAAGCTACAAGACCTCTTATATTGAATCAATTCTTACGGGCGCAACAGACGGCATGACCTTCGCACTTCGTGCAGTTATGGCATTTCTGCCTATTGTTTTCATGGGAATCGGTGTGCTGATTACAATGAAAAAGTATAAAATTGACGAAAAGGAATACGAGAGAATCCTTTCTGAGCTTGAAAAGAGAAAATCTAAATAATAAAGTTTAAGCGTTGTGTCAGGTCGGCACAACGCTCTTTTTCTATATTATCGTAAGTATACTTTTTATAATATCTTTACTAATCTCAACAAGGTATCAACAGAATAAACCACGGACAATTCACGGACAGCATTTCTGCCGATATTCCCGAATCGTTTTGTAGAAGTTACGGTTTTTCCGTTTATGCAGAAACCAAAGCAGACTCTTCCTGCATCAGGATCTTCATCATCGTCGACAGGACCTGCATAACCTGTAATTCCGACACCGATGTCAGCGCCGGCGGTTTTCATCGCACCGACAGCCATTTCCAATGCTGTATTTTCACTGACAACACCGAATTTTTCTATAGTATCGGCTTTAACGCCTACAGTGTTAATTTTGGCTTCATCAGAATATGTGACATATGAAGCTCCGATTATTTCAGATGTACCCGGAATATCTATAAGCTTTGAAATAAACATACCGCCCGTGCAGGATTCTGCAGCGGCAATTTTAAGCTTTTTCTCAAGTAATATATTTACTAATTGTTCCAATGATGTCATTTTTATATCACTCCCTTTAATCATCTTATCAGTAAAAGTTTTTCTTGTCAATCGGGGGAAATTGATATATACTGTCCTCGGTGAAGAAAATGAAATTATTCAACTGTCATACACATACTATGTACTCTCACGACGGAAAAGGAAGCCTTTCCGAGCTTTGCCTTGCTGCAGAAAAGCAAGGTCTTTCAGGATTTGCGGTTACCGACCATTGTGACTGCGAATGTGCAGATGATGAAATAATGCTTAAAAATCTGCAATTGTCCTGTCGTGATGCTGAAAAATATAAAGAAAAATATAATAACAGGCTCACTATTTGTAAGGGTGTAGAAATCGGTGAGGTGTTATTCAATCCTACATTTGCTGAAAAAATATTATCTGAAAATAACTATGATATAGTTCTCGGCTCCGTACATGCAGTACGTATTAAAGACTATGATATGCCCTTTTCTCTTATAGATTTTTCATATATGACCGATGACTTTATTGAGCGCTATGTGACGCAGTATTTCCTGGACTTGCTTGAAACAGCCGAAAAAGCCGACTATGATGTTTTATGCCACCTGACTGTAGTGCTAAGATACATAGTATACAAATATAACAGATCTGTTAATATTGAAAGGCACTTCCCTGTTATTACCGCAATTCTCAAGGAAGTTATAAGACGGGACAAAACTCTTGAAGTGAACACATCAGGAATTACAGACGGATATTTTATGCCGGATAAGGACATTATAAAAATGTACAGGTCTCTCGGCGGAAAAAGAATCACAATCGGAAGCGATGCTCATATACCGGAAAATATCAGTAACGGACTTGATGCTGCAGTAGAAATGTTAAAGGATATCAGCTTTGACTCACTTACATATTATTCTGGCAGAAATCCCGTTGAATATAAAATATAGCCTGCAGACAGCTGCAGGCTTAAATTTATGCTATAAGATCAGAAAGAACTGTATCCTCAAGAAATGTATTCAGATTATAAAGATAAAGAAGATGAGTAAATTTGTCACCTTCAAGAACATCCTCAATATCTCCGGTAAAATATCGCGGATCAATAATCACAATTTTTTCAAAATGAGGAATAAGCAAAGGCAGAAGTGAATTCGCATAAGAATCCTTGAATACAAGAAGATATTTCTCATTCAGATTGTCAGTATGAATTGCAATTTTTGAGAAATTACCACCGAAAAATACTTCATACTGGTTCTTGTTTTCAAGCTTTGATAAATCAAAAACAGAGGCTTCCTTTCTCTGTGTAGTAAAATTCTGCACATAGTATTTTCCGTGCATATCTGAAGGTATAAATGCACCTAACACATCTGAAGCTTCACAAATACCCGATGATGATGCAAGGGTACCGCTAAAGGTATCGCTGAAAATTACCTCCTCATACTCAACCGCATCTGCATCAATCCCCATACCCAGTGACAGCTCGAGGAAGGAATAATAAGCCCCCTTATGAGTCCAGTGATGATCCGTACGGAAATACAGCATTTCATCCTTATGATTCATAAGAGACATACATACATCAACTGCCTTGATTTTGTCACTTAAGCCGTAATATATATTATCAATAACGTCGCGCTGGTTTTCGGGATTAAGATTCACGGGAAGCTCGGAGGAATAGATATATGATGAATTGGGAGCAAGAAGAAAAAACTGCTCCTTTATTCCTGAAGACTCTGCAAATGAGTTGATCGAATCAATCATAACATTAAGCCGATCCTGCTCTACACTTGAGGGAACCTCAAAAAGACGTTGATTTTTTCCGATATATACATCATTGATTTCAGATATTCCCATAATTCTTGAAATATAGGTTTTTGCAGTCATTACAGTATCTCTGAAGGAGAACTGATCAAGAAGATAAGCTTCAAAGGATTCCATAAATTCACCGGATAAAACTGACTCACAGGAAAGCTCCGGAAACATTGCAAGGTATCGGTTTTCAGATTCCGAGTATTCCCTGTCAGGAATAAGAAGAGGTACTACAAGAGCCGACACGGAAATCGCAAAAAACAGAACGGAAAATAATACAGCCAAAAGCCTTAATACAACTTTATTCATATTATTCTCCTCTCTCAGAATCTGAAATATAAAAACGGGTTATAAGTATCCCCTATCAGATAAACGGCACTGACAGCAAGAAGTACAGCTGAAATGAGATACTGCACAAGCTTTGATGAAGCACCCTTCTTTTTGCTGATAATACTGAATACACCGGTAGATAACACACCGCAGACAACAAGTAAGCCCAGCTGCGAGGTTGCAAAATACATATCCCCCGATGCCGACAATGCATTAAAGCCCAGCATAGAACGGAAGAAGCCTGCTATATCACTAAGATCAGTAAAAGCAAACAATACCCAGCCAATAAGCACAAAAACAAAGGTAATGACACGGGAAACCGCAACGGGAGTAGCCTCTATAATCTTTCCGAAAACATATTTTTCAAGGACAAGCAGCACAAAATAATAAAGTCCCCAGAGAAGGAAGTTCCAGGATGCCCCATGCCAAAGCCCTGTGAAAGACCAGACAATAAGCAAATTAAAAATATTTCTGACTACGGAGCATTTGTTACCGCCCAACGGGATATATAAATAATCCCTGAACCAGGAGCTGAGAGTTATGTGCCAGCGTCTCCAGAAATCCGTTATACTTGTTGCAATATACGGATTATCAAAGTTCTTCGGGAAGGTAAAGCCGAACATATTACCCAGTCCTATTGCCATATCGGAGTAGCCACCGAAATCAAAATAGATCTGAAATGCATAGAATATAATTGCAAGCCAGGCACGTACAGCAGTAAGCTCACCTGTGCCTTCAGCGGATATTTCCTCGAATAAAGCACCGCAAGAATTTGCAAGAACCGTCTTCTTGAAAAGTCCTGCAATAAAAATGCTGATGCCGTCTGCAAATTTCAATATGCTTTCCTGACGGGATTTAAGCTGCGCTTCAATATGCCCGTACTGAACAACAGGTCCTGCAATAAGCTGCGGAAACATTGAAACATAAAGAGCAAAATCAGGTAGACTTTTCTGTACACGGGTTTTGTTTCTGTAAACATCAATCACATAGGACAGTATCTGAAATGTATAAAATGAGATACCTATGGGAAGCGTTGGTGACACATAGGAATTCTCAAGTCCTATAACATAACAGATATTCTCTGCTAAAAATGAGCTGTATTTAAAAAAGCCCAGAAGACCTACATTAAAGACAAGAGAAAAGACAAGAAGAAGCTTTCGCTGAATTTTTCCGCTATCATAGGCATCAATATGCAAGGCTATGGTAAAATTAAAAATAATGCTCAACATCATAAGAATGATGTTTTTCGGTTCTCCCCAGGCATAAAAAATAAGACTGACAGCAAGCAGAATCAGATTCTTATATCTGCCCACAAGGACTTTCTTCTTTCCCAGTCCCACAAAATCAGGCAAAAAATATAAAATACAGGTTACCGGCAGAAAAATAGTAAGGAAGGTTAAGCTGCTGAATACCATAATACCCTCCTTACGCCAATGAGTTAAATGCAGAAAAAATACTCTCTGCATTTTCACTCACAATAAAAATAAAGATATTATCCTCAGCTTCAATAACGGCATTTTTAAGGATTGCTGCCGCCTCAGGTGCATAACCGTTATAAAGCTTATATTTATCGGCTGTATAGCTCTCAATAGATTTTATAACCGTGCTGTCAACATTATTTTCAGCAACACCAATGAATATTTCGCACACGTCCATGATATCATCTGAGGAGTAGCAAACAAAGCTTTCAAAAATCTCGGGATCAAAGCCCAGTTTTTCCCTTACATATGCTCTGTCACGGGAAATAAGCTCATCACATTCATCACTGCAGATTGCTTCTGCTATTTCGGAAGCCGTCATAACAATGGTATCTTTGCTGTCGGACAAGGAATATAGAATGAACAATGCAGTACACACAATGCACAGCAGTTCTGTAAATCGGTATTTATGCATAATATCTCCTATCAGGAATAGAAGGTGAGTAAAAGATTCGGTATCCAGGCCTCTGAATAGAATTCTTTCTTCAGATGAATGCCGTCTGTACCGTAATATGTCTCATCTCCGTTAAAGCACTTGCTGTTATCAAGAAATTTAACACCAAGCTTCTTGCACATAGACTTAAGAGCATCATTGTATGCGGAAACACAAGGGAATCTTTCAGATGCCTCCCCGGAAACGTTAAAAATTCCGCTGATGTATATTACTGTGTCAGGAATATCCTTCTTAAGGCGCTTAAGAATAGCTGAATACTGTGAAATAAATGCTTCTCTGCGCTCATCAGAATCCTCGCACATATTAATGCCGTAATGCAGCACAAGCTTCTTTGGATTATTAGCAACAATTGTCGAATAATTATCCTCAAGATGATTAAAGTTTGCGCTTACCATTGAAATTATATTGGATTCATCAATTATTTTATAAAGCTGCAGTGCATTCATAAGAGAATCACCAACAATAAGTGTATCAGACAATTCCTGCTTAAAATTAATCTTTCCCGACTTTATTTGCTTGGATATTCTTTCGTAATTCTTTTTTCTTTCTTCTTTGATACGTTCCTTTTCACGATTAGACTGACGCTCTTCGACAAGAGAATCAATTTTCTTTTCAATATCCTTGATATTAAGAAGAGTAAGATCTTCCGAAAAATCCCCGTCAACTGCTGCAGACGTAATCATTTTTTCATCCGTCAAGAGACCGTACAGGTTATACGCAGGTATTACAGCTATCAATAAAAAAAGGAGAATTTTGACTATATTATCTTTCATAAGCTCACCAAATACAAATTTATACGTGTATTTTTCATTATACTACTGAATTATTAATAAATCAACAAAAAAAGTGCCGTCTTAAAAAAACAGCACACATTTCTGTCAGATTAAAATATTCTCAAGCTCTTTTACTTCAGAGATAAGCTTTTTAGCACCATTTTTAACCAATATATCCTCATTGCGGAAGCCCCAGGTAACAATAATGCTGTCAATACCTGCATTTTCTGCAGTTTCAATATCAACCTCTGAATCACCTATATAAACCGTTTCCTCCGGTTTAACCCCGAAAAACTCTATAGCGTTATACACAGCATCAGGTGCAGGTTTTCTGGGTATCCCTTCTTTTTCGCCCGCTGAATATGTAAAAAGTCCGTCAAAATATTTTGTAACCAGATTTTTTACGGCAAAATCAGCCTTATTTGAAACAACAGCAGTATAAACGCCCCTTTCCCTAAGCGTTATAAGCATCGGTATTATTCCGTCATAGGGCTTTGTTTTATTACAGCTATGCTCTTTGTAATAATTTCTGAACACATTAAAAACTGAGTCTGTAATTGCTTTTTCACAACCGTCGGGAACAGACAGATCTATAAGACGTCTTATACCGTTACCAACAAAATCTCTTATTTCCGAAACGGATCTCTTAGGCAGATTATGATGCTTTAATGCAAAATTTACTGAATCTGCAAGATCCTCGAGTGTATCCAGCACCGTGCCGTCAAGATCAAAAATCACAAGCTTATATTTCATAATATTTCAGCTTCCTTCACAGGGAATATTTTCGTTAACTGCAAAATTGGATTCAAAACCGTCTTTTGCAGTAACGGTGACAAAAAATGATGCAGCGGCAAAAATGCAACTGCATCAAATTTTTAATTGAAAATCAAATTATTTCTTTTCCCAACCTGCAAAGATTTCGTCAAAGTCATAAACATTGTTTTCATCCTTGGAGTGATTGGTGTACCATACCTGAGCAAAGAAGGGATTGTTCTTAGCAATTTCATCGTAATTCCACTTCTTTTCGGGGAGGTAGCATTCAGGACACCAGTGACCACCGAGAAGAATAAGATTGGGGCTTGCTTCAAACTCATGACCGCAGCAGCCGCACTTCCATGTAAGCTTTGTAACAAGGTCACCCTTTGTCATTGTTTCACTTAAGCACTCGCCTCCGCGGAACTGAGCAGCCTGCTTCATATCTGCAATGTCAAGCTCTGACTTGGGCTTGGACTCATCGTAACCGTGGTCAAGCTTATAAGCATCAGCAGCAGCGGATGCCTTGTCGGGGCTTTCAAGCTTAAAGTCATCCCAATTTGAGGGAATCTTAAGATAGTCTTCATAAGAACCATAGTATGCGGAAAGTCTTGCAGGATCCTTTGTCTTGATCCAGTCAAGAGTACCCCATCTTTCAGTTTCTGCAATTTTCTTCATGAAGGGCTTTGCACATGCACCGAGAAGCTTCTTTGTGGGGATGAACTTAGGAATTCTGAAATAGAATTCAACCTGATTTGCCATATGGTCGAAATAATCCTTAACAGGCATATTAGCACGGAAGTGGAGATATTCTTCAAGAAGATCACCATCTGCATAATACTGACCGTGGAAATTCTTTGTTGTGAACCAGTTAGGATCAAAAAGAGTCTTGGGAGAGCCAAGGCCAATGCAGCCGAGAAGAAGCTCTTCAAACTCGAAGTTTGTAAGTCTGTATTCCTTACCTGAGCCGATGTTATAGAATCTTCTGAAGAAATCCTCAGGAAGGTCCTCAGTAACAAAGTTTCTCATAAGACGACCGGAGTCTTCAACTGTACACCATTCAAGCATACCGTTAAGAGGAACGTGATACATAATGGGTTCCATATTGTGAAGAATTGAAGGATAAAGGATACCTGACTGACGCATTACAACCCAATGCTTGATTCCGCTTTCAACGAAAACTCTTTCAGCCATAACCTTGGAAATTGCATAATGGTCATAAACGGAAACCTTAATGGGGTCACCGCATCTGCCCCAATGGATGGGAGTATTTCTGTCACCTGTTTCAGCAACTGAGCCTATGTAACAAACCTTGATGTCATCAGCATTGGGCTGTGCAAGAATAGCCTTACAGATATTTTCAGCTGCACCAACGTTAACCTTTCTTGTTGAGTAGGGCTTGTAGTCAGCAGCAGGAGAAACCATACCACCTATGTGAAGAACATAGTCTGCACCTGTTACACCCTTGAGGATTGATTCATAATCAAGGAAATCACCCCAGATAACTTCAACATTCTTCTTTCCGAGATAAGGAAGAAGAAGCTTTTTATTTGCATCACTGGGACGAGCAAGGAAATTGATTTTTACATCACCGAGCTTATAAAGCTCCTGAAATGCAGCCCAGCCCATATTGCCGGTACCGCCGGTAATGAATACTGTCTTTTTCATAAAAAATAAACCCCCTATAAAAAACTGTTGCAATTATATTACAAAATAAAAATAATGTAAATAGCATTACAACAGTTTTACAGAGAGTTTACAATTTTTTTACATTTTAATGCCGAATACTGTTTTAAGAGTGTTTACAAAGTTAAGATAAAAATCGAAGAATATTCTTTCAAGCACACCGATATAAGCATCAAGCATTGAATATTCACCGAACTCTGTAAGATAAGCACCGTCACCAAGCACATAATCTGTTACGGTAAGCATTTCGGACTTATAAACAGAAGTGTCTGCTTCATTAATTGTAAGCATACGGATGCCTCTTGTAGCAGGCTCACCGTAGGACTCAAAGGAGCAGCCGGGAGTATTTACAATATCAACTCCGTCCTTTTCAACAGTAAAGGAATTAAGGTGATCGTGACCTGAGAAAGTAGCAACAACATCGCCGGTCTCAACAAAAGCATCAAACTGGCCGTAGTTATAGTAACCGGGACAGGGAGCCTCAAGAAGATATCCGTCCTTAATGTTATGACAGAAAGGAAGAATTGTGTAGGACTGACCATTGTAGTTTCTTGTTGCTTCACCGAGAGCAAAGGGAGACTTATAGAACATAAGATCATATATTTCCTGAACGATGATATGCTGGAATGCCATAGCATAAACAGTTTCACCACCGTTGGCTGCCTTTACTTCTGCAGAAGTAGCCTTATACCAATCAATCTGATCCTTGTGAACAGAATCATATCCGAGCCATTCATCGTTAACTCCGCGTGCATATGAATTGGAGTCGAACATATAAAGATTATATGCATTCTTTGTGCCGTCTGAGCTCTTTACTGTAAGGTTATGAGTACCCACACCTGTAAGCTCGGGAACTGCATCATAAGCGAGGCAATATTTTCCGCCGTACATCTGATACATTACGAGAAGCTCTTCACGGGAAACACCCTGCTCATCATCGTGGTTTCCGAAAACAAGAGTGAAATATGTCTCGTTTTCAACAAACATATCACATATCTCTTTAACTGCATCAGCCTTTGTTTCCTTGGAAGCAACAGTGTTGTCACCGCCGAGAACAACAAGATCAGGCTTGTGAATGCGAAGCATATCGGTTATAAAAGCCTTTGTAGTAGCATGAAGAGGGTAATTATCCTGAATATCGCAGATATTGAAGATTTTGAATTCACCCTTCTCATTGAACTTCAGTACATCATTTTCTCCGGGAACTGCAGCAAAGGCAACAGTTGCAAGAGAGAGCATAAGCAGAATGCTCATAAGAACTGAAACAACTTTTTTCATATATATTCCTCCTGAAAATTTTTTACACTTAATTGTACTACTAAAACCAATCATTGTCAAATCGATGAAGCTTTTTCGTCATTTCTTACAGTTTGAACTGTATAATTTGTCAATAAATACAAAATAATTTTTTGATATTGATAATACCTCTGAATTAAACTATTATTTACTTATAAAATCTGAAAGGATGATATGTAATATGAACAAGCCAAAGCTCGGAATACAGCTTTATACATTAAGAGATTTCTGTCAGAATGCTGAGGATTTTGATACAACGCTCAAATTTCTTTCCGAAATGGGAGTAAAAGACGTTCAGATTTCTGCCATAGGCCCTATTAAGGCTGAGATTCAAAAGGAGATTCTCGATAAATACAACATAAAAGTCTGCGTTACTCATAAGCCCTTTGACAGATTTACAGATGACACGGATAATCTCATCGCGGAGCATAAGATTATTGACTGCTACG
Source organism: Acutalibacteraceae bacterium (assembly GCA_045652065.1). GTDB lineage: Bacteria > Bacillota > Clostridia > Oscillospirales > Acutalibacteraceae > RUG806. Next base: position 890 of record JAZRTO010000117.1, on the reverse strand, counting down.
CTCTGGGGCTTGGCGGAACACCCGGCGAATACAAAGGCTCCGTGAAAGCGGTTGACAGCTTCATTGAAAAGGTTAACGGCTTTTCCGAAAAATTCAAGGAAAACGGTATAACCTTCAACTATCATAACCACGACTTCGAATTTGAGACACTTGAAAACGGTGAGAAAATGATAGATTATCTCATTGCCAACACCGATCCCGAGGTTTTTCATTTTATTCCCGACGTTGCCTGGATTCATTTTGCCGGAGCAGATCCCGTAGAATACCTTCATAAAATGAAAGGAAGAGTCAAGGTATGTCACTTTAAGGACTACAATATTGTAGACGGCGAAAGAAAATTCTGTACTCTCGGCGAAGGACGTGTTGACCTGAAAGCCTGCTATGAAGCCTGTAAAGAGCTTGGTATACCATACATTATGTACGAGCAGGATATCGACTGGGTTGACGGTGATGCAAAGAAAGCAACCAAGCTTTCCTGGGAATTTATGCAGACATTGTAAAATTAATAAAATGAGGCATCAGAAAAATGATGCCTCATTTTTATATTTTAATCATATCCCGGAGCCTTAATAGAGTTAGTCTTTTTCGCATATATGGTGAATACTTTACGCAAAGCTCAAAATAATCCTGAGATTTTTCAATATCAGATACTGTAATTTTACAGCCGGCCTTTATCATAGCATCCCTTACAACCTCATATGACGGAACGGAATAAATAATTTCTCTGATTTCCGGCCATTTGCTTTTTATATCAGACGGATTTACTGAATCAACAATATTTTCCGGGAAATTAAGTTCCCTGACATCATCCGCCATATTACCGTAGACGCTGAATACATCTTCCCAATTAACATTTTCTGTGACTCCCCTGACGCTTTCATTTTCAGCAA
>JAZRTO010000116.1:0-30851 GCA_045652065.1 Acutalibacteraceae bacterium | reverse complement strand
GATGCTGAAGCTTATCTCGGCGATACAGTAACAGAGGCAGTTATCACAGTTCCTGCATACTTCACAGATGCTCAGCGTCAGGCTACAAAAGACGCAGGTAAAATTGCAGGTCTTGAAGTAAAGAGAATCATCAATGAGCCCACAGCAGCAGCTCTTGCTTACGGCATTGACAAGGAAAATGACCAGAAGGTTATGGTTTATGACCTTGGCGGCGGTACCTTCGACGTTTCAATCATCGAAATGGGCGACGGTGTTCAGGAGGTTCTTGCAACAGCAGGTAACAACCGTCTCGGCGGTGACGACTTCGACCAGAGAGTTATCGACTGGATCGTTTCCGAATTTATGAAGGCAGAGGGCATTGACCTTCGCGGCGATAAGATGGCTATGCAGAGACTTAAGGAAGCTGCAGAAAAGGCTAAGATTGAGCTTTCAGGTGTTACCACATCTGCTATCAGCCTTCCCTTCATCACAGCAGATGCAACAGGCCCCAAGCATCTTGAGCTGACACTTACCCGTGCAAAGTTCAATGAGCTTACCTCTGACCTTGTAGAAGCTACAATGGGTCCCGTTCGTCAGGCTATCAGCGATTCAGGTCTTAAGATCAGTGAAATTGACAAGGTTCTTATGGTCGGCGGTTCTTCAAGAATTCCTGCAGTTCAGGAGGCAATCAAGGCTTTCACAGGTAAGGAGCCCTTCAAGGGAATCAACCCCGATGAATGTGTAGCAGTAGGTGCAGCACTTCAGGCAGGTGTTCTCGGCGGAGATGTTCAGGGACTTCTTCTCCTTGACGTTACACCCCTTTCTCTCGGTATCGAAACTCTCGGTGGTGTATGCACAAAGATTATTGAAAGAAATACAACTATCCCCACAAAGAAGAGCCAGATTTTCTCAACTGCAGCAGACAATCAGTCCTCTGTTCAGGTTCACGTTCTTCAGGGTGAAAGAGAATTCGCAAAGAATAACAAGACTCTCGGTATGTTTATGCTTGACGGTATTCTTCCTGCAAGAAGAGGCGTACCTCAGATTGAAGTTACCTTTGATATTGACGCAAACGGTATTGTTCACGTTTCTGCTAAGGATCTCGGCACAGGCAAGGAGCAGGCTATCTCCATCACAGCTTCCTCAAATATGAGTAAGGACGACATCGAAAAGGCTGTAAGAGAAGCAGAGCAGTTTGCAGAAGAGGACAAGAAGCGTAAGGAAGAGCTTGATATCAAGAACAATGCTGATCAGATGGTATATCAGTGCGAAAAGATGCTTTCCGAAAGCGGCGACAAGCTTGAGGACGGTGACAAGGCAAACATCAACACAGCAGTAGATGCTCTTAAGGAAGCTCTCAAGGGTGAGGATTACAACCTTATCAAGTCCCGTCAGGAGGAGCTTACAAAGGTATTCTATGAAATCTCCGAGAAGCTTTATAAGGCTGCTGCTCCCGAGCAGGGTGCTCCCGATTTCGGTGCAGGCGCAGGCTTTAACGGCGGTGCTGCAGATGCAGGCGCTTCAGGTGAAGACGGCTACTACGATGCATCCTACACAGATGTATAATCAACATTGAAATATGGCTGCGGAAGACTCTCCGTTTTCCGCGGCTTTCAGTGCTCTCAGAACATAATAAAGGAAAAATGTTATGGCAGATAAACGAGATTATTATGAAGTCCTGGGTGTCAGCAAGGGCGCTTCGGACGATGAAATAAAAAAGGCCTACCGAAAAATGGCTAAGCAGTATCATCCTGACTTAAATCCCGGTAATGCAGAGGCAGAGGCTAAGTTCAAGGAATGCAACGAAGCCTACGAGGTGCTGTCCGATGCCGATAAAAAGGCAAAGTATGACCGCTTCGGACACGCGGGTGTTGACCCCAATTACGGTGCAGGCGGCGGAGGCTTCGGTGGCGGCTTCGGAGGTATGGACTTTGATATGGGAGATATTTTCTCTTCCATTTTCGGAGGCGGCTTCGGAGGCGGTTTCGGTGGAGGCCAGCGTCATAATCCCAATGCTCCTCAGAGAGGCGGAGATATTCAGACTAATATCACCATTTCATTTGAGGAAGCGGCAAAGGGATGCAGAAAGACTGTTGAAGTCAACCGTGTTGAGGTTTGTGACGGATGCTCGGGCTCAGGTGCCGCTCCCGGTTCTACCGCTCAGAGCTGTTCAGCATGCGGAGGCTCAGGCTCAGTTACTACTCAGCAGAGAACAATTCTCGGTGTTATGCAGACTCAGAAGCCTTGTCCCACCTGTGGCGGTAAGGGAACAATAATTCCCAATCCCTGCTCAAAATGCCGTGGACAGGGAAGAGTAAGAAGAGCTGCTAAGGTTGAAGTCAATATCCCTGCAGGTATTGACGACAGACAGGCAATTTCCGTGCGCTCTCAGGGTAATAAGGGTGTAAACGGTGGCCCTGCAGGTGACCTCAGAGTAGGTGTCAATGTAAGAAGCCACCCCTATTTTGAGCGTGACGGCTATAATGTATGGTATCAGGCTAACATCAGCTTTGTTCAGGCAGCGCTTGGCTGTGAGCTTGTTGTTCCCACTCTTGACGGTGATGTTAAATATACCGTTCCTGCAGGTACTCAGCCCGGTGACGTATTCAAGCTCAAGGACAGAGGTATTCAGAACCTTAACGGAAGATCACGCGGTGATCAGCTTGTACGTGTTGAGGTTGTTGTTCCTAAAAAGCTTTCCGAAAAGCAGAAAGAGCTTTTAAGACAGTTTGAAGCAGATCTGAACCCTGCTAATGTCAGCACCCTTAATGAGGATAAGGGCAAAGGCTTCTTTAAGAAGAAAAAATAAGTCAACAAAAAAATACCTTAAGCAATTGCTTCGGCAAAGCTTAAGGTCTTTTTTTATCAAATTTATAATATAAAGTGCATTGTCGTGGATGGTATCAACGACAATGTATTGTATATCTGCAAAGCTCAGCATAATCATTAAAAAAATCGTTACGGTTATATGGCGATTCTCTTTTTATTCCGAGATTGCGGCAATTACAAAATGTTTTGTATTCTTCAAAAGCGGATTTGCCAATGAAGATTATTGTGAGGCAACAGAATGTAATGAATTATACTATGGAAATATTTCTGATTTTGTATATTATATTTTTGCTAAAAAAAAGAAGCGGTGCGATTGCACTGCTTCTCTTTTATGTGATTACTTGTTTTCGTCTTCGAGCTCTGTGTAAGCCTCGAGAATTGTTCCGCAGCCGGGACATTCAAAGGTCTTGCCCTCTTCAAAAGCGGACTCGTCAATGAAGATTGTTTCGTGACAGTTGGAGCATTCGATTTCATACTCATATTCATCGCAGTCGAAATCGTCGCAGCCGTCGCAGCTGTTGCAGTCGCCGAAGCAGTCATCATCCCAATCCTCATCGTCATCATCAAGGATATCGCCTTCATAAACGAACTCCTCAAGATTTTCAAGGTCTTCATCAATAGCATCAAGCTGATCGCAGTTGTCAGAAACTGTAAGAGCAACATCCTCAAGAATGTCTGCCATAGCAGCAAAGATTTTGCCTTCCTTTGTGGACTTATCAATATCAAGACCATCCATAAGACCCTTGAGATATGCAACTTTTTCAGTAATGTTCATAATAAAAAACTCCTTTGTGATATATTTGGCAAAAAAGCGGCCGCAGATGTGCAGCCGCAGATTTTGTTAATTATGCACGGCCGAGGTATTCACCTGTACGTGTATCAATCTGAATCATTTCGCCTTCTTCAATGAAGAGGGGAACCTTAACCATAGCGCCTGTTTCAACAGTAGCGGGCTTAAGAGTGTTAGTAGCAGTGTCGCCCTTGAAGCCGGGTTCTGTTTCAGTAACCTGAAGGTCAACAAAGTTGGGAGGCTCAACACCGAAAACCTTGCCCTTGTAGGAAAGAACACGGCAAAACATGTTTTCCTTAACGAACTTGAAGTTGTCATCGAGTTCGCTTGCGCCTACGGGAATCATATCGTAGGTTTCGGGATCCATGAAGTAGTAAAGATCGCCGTCGTTGTAGGAATATTCACATTCCTTTCTCTCAACGAAAGCTGTGGGGAACTTGTCTGTGGGGGAGAATGTCTTTTCAACAACGCTGCCCTGAATTACGTTTCTGATTTTTGTACGAACGAAAGCAGCACCCTTACCGGGCTTAACGTGCTGGAATTCAACAATCTGCCAAACTCCGCCATCCATTTCAAATGTAACGCCGTTTCTGAAATCGCCGGCTGATACCATAAATATCAATCCTTTCTCGGTAATCAATTATTTATTTACCCGACTATAATATAATATTTTTTTGTAATTTGCAAGTACCTTAGTAAATATTTTCAGCTTATATACTAAAAATCTCTTATATTTTACAGAATAATCAGCTCTTTGGGGCAGTTTGTAAGATTAATATGTCCGTTTTCCGTAATAACTGCCATATCCTCGATTCTTACACCGAATTCATCGGGAAGATAAATTCCGGGTTCAACAGTTACCACGTGACCGCTTTTAAGCGTGTGAGGAGCCTTGGGGGACAGACGGGGAGACTCATGGATTCCAACACCTACACCGTGACCGAGACCGTGGCCGAAATTCTTACCGTAGCCTGCTTTTTCGATAACCTCGCGGGCAGCCTTATCTGCATCAACACCGCTTATTCCGTCGCAGAGAACCTCGAGACCCTTTAACTGTGCTTCAAGCACGGTGTTATAAACCTCTCTCATTTTATCTGAGGGCTCACCAAGGCATACGGTTCTTGTCATATCCGAATGATAGCCGTCAACAACAGCGCCGTAGTCCATTGTGATGAAGTCGCCCTTGCGTACTCTGTATTCCCCGGGAACACCGTGGGGCATTGAAGAATTCTTACCTGCAACGGCAATTGTTTCAAAGGAAAGAGCATCTGCACCGTGGGAAAGCATATAAAAGTCAAGCTCAAGAGAAATTTCCTTTTCGGTCATACCTTCCTTTATAAATGTAAGAATATGGTCGAAGGCAGCCTCTGCAATTTTCTGTGCAGCCTTGATTTTTTCGATTTCAGCATCAGTTTTTACTATTCTTATTTCTTCAATTGCATTCTGGAGTGCATTTGTTGTAACGAATTCAACTGCGTGGAGCTTATCCTTTAACTCGTCAAATTCTGCCAGAGTCAGTCTGTGATTTTCAATTGCAACAGTCTTTACTCCGTTTTCTTCGAATATTTTTGTAAATTTCTCATATAAATTAGTAGAATCAACTACAAATTCCTCGCCTATAGCCTTTGCTGCAGCCTCGGTGTAACGGCTGTCTGTGAAAAACAGAGCCTTTCCGTCATAAACTAAAAGCGCACCGTCAGAGGAGGGGAATTCGGTAAAGTATCTTCTGTTTTCTTCGGAAAAGATTATTGCCGCATCGGCAAACTCCGAAACCTTTTTCCATAATTTGTCTGTATTGAACATCATACCTTATCACCTGCACCTTTGTTTTCAAGATAAATTTTTTCAAGCTTCCTTATTTTAAGGAAATGGAATAATGCAAGAATTTCACGTGTTTTGTATTTTACCCTTACGGAAATTGCCCCTGCATTGTTAGCCCCCTGTACATCCGTGAAAAGCTGGTCGCCTATCATAACAAATTTTGAAATATCGGTTTTTGTTATTTCAGTGGCTTTTCTGAAGCACTCTGTGTCTGGCTTGTCTGCATCGGAAACATAGGGGAGTCCTCCCAGCTTCCTTGCAATCGCCTTCGCTCTCAGCTTATATGTATTTGTGACTATGACAACGGGCAGTCCTGCATCCTGAATAGATTTGAGCCATTGGGGGACTCCGGGAAACAGCTTCCCGGTGCTGTCATATACCGCTGTGTTATCAAGGTCAATTCCTACGGCATCTCCGCCCATACGGAAAATGTCCTCTGGGGTAATATCTGTTATACTGTCAAAAAAGTATTTCGGTAATGAATTTGTATCAAGACCTGTATTTTTCTTCATAATTTCCCTCAAAAAAACAATAACGGACCCGTAAAGGCCCGTTTTGTTCATAACTTATTTGAATTTGCGCTTACGAGCAGCTTCTGACTTTTTCTTTCTCTTTACAGAGGGTTTCTCGTAATGCTCTCTCTTACGTACTTCCTGGATAACGCCGTCACGAGATGTCTGACGCTTAAATCTTCTGAGTGCGCTGTCAAGAGATTCATTTTCTTTAACTTTTACCTGACTCACTTGTATTCCCTCCCTCCGCGTTCTGCGTGGGTAATTAGCATTAATTCTTTGACATTATACAACAGTAGTCTCATACTGTCAATATGTTTTTTTTACCTTTTTTTGTAATTTTCTGATATTTTTAATTATTTTTTGTCAGGCGGTTTATATGAATATTATGTCGGTATTTGCCCTGGGTACGGGTATAGCGGTTTTTATGCTTGGAATGATGCTTATAAAATATTCTCTCGGAGAAAATTTCAGCAAAAAATCAGAAGAATTGCTGAATAAATTTACTTCGGGGCGGTTTTCTGCGGTTGCTGTGGGGACTGTTGCTACGGCAATTCTGCAGTCCTCCTCAGCTTCCAGTGTAATAACGGCTGCTCTCGTCGACAGCGGAGTTCTGTCCCTTTACCGTGCCTTCTGGATAATTGTGGGAGCAAATCTCGGTACAACCTTTACGGGACTTCTTACGGCTGCTTCTTTTTCGGAAATTGCCCCCGCTGCCTGTATTATCGGAATTGCCCTTATTTCGCTTACGAAGAAAAAACTGCTTCACGGAGTCGGTGTGTTTCTGACAGGGCTGGGCTTGTTGTTTGTCGGTATGGATATTATGAAAAGCTCGGCAGGGGATATAAAAAACAGTCCTGTGATATATGATATTCTTATAAGGAGCTCATCCCCCCTTACAGGTATTCTTACAGGAAGCTTTTTTACTGCCCTTATCCAGTCATCCGCTGCAGTAACAGCACTTCTGCAGACTATGGCTTATGACGGAATTATCGGAGTGCGACAGGCATTTTACATAATATTAGGCTCTAATATCGGCACGTGTGCTACCTGCTTTGTTGCATCCTTAGGGCTTGGTGACGGTGCAAAAAAGGTGGCTTTTCTTCACATTTTTTACAATCTTGCAGGTTCTCTGATTTTTGTGATTCTTTCATTTTTTATTCCTTTGCCGGAAATTGCAGAGGACTTTTTTCAGGGCAATATAAAAATGCAGATCGGGTTTATTAATGTGGTTTTTAACGGTGCGTCGGCACTTATAGCGTTGCTCGCTCCTATAAGGGAAAATAAAAGTAAAAAACAGCATTTACATTTTCTTCCCCGTGTGTTAAAATATAGCCGATAATTTTTTCGGAGGGGAAACTTATGAAAAAAGTTCTTTCTGTAGTTTTAAGTATCCTTATGATTTTTTCCGTGTGTTTTGTAACTAATGCAGCGGAAACTACGGAGGATAAAACAATTGTTACCGTTGAAACAGATACTCCCGTTATCGTGGTAAGAGGTATGAATTTCGGCGGCGGCCTTCAGTATGACAGAGGTACCGAAAATGCAAGACCTGCAAATGTTAAATTTGATGCAGGTGTGCTTTTCAAGTACCTTACAAAGACTCTTGCAACACTTGTTACCACATTCAGTATGGATGAGGCTGTGTCCGTTATATGCGAATATGTCGTAACACTTTTTGCAGACTATCCCTGTGATGAAAACGGCGATTCGCTTTATGACAATATTTCCGCAGAGTGGTATCCCGAGGCTGTCAGCCATTACCCCGAGGTAATTGACAGAGAAGGCGTAGGTGAAATAAGCCTTGTTGCCTCTCTTGCCGACCGTTACGGTGCGGATAATGTTTACTATTTCGTTTATGACTGGCGTCTTGATCCTATGGATAATGCGGATCTCCTTAACAAAACCGTAAATAAAGCACTTTCTGACCACGGTTGTGAAAAGGTTGATATAATCTGCTGCAGTATGGGCGGCAGCATCACAATGGCATATCTTTCCGAGTATGGCTATGAGAAAATTGATACTGTAATTTCAAATACCTCTGTTATGTTCGGAACGGATATTATCACTGATCTTTTCAGAGGTAATGTATGCTTTGATGCAGACACACTTGATACATTTGTAAGTGCATCTGTTCCCGCACTTGCAGGTATTATAAAGTTCGGAAATCTTACGGGCGGACTTGATGTTCTTTGTAAGTTGGTTAATAATTTTGCGAAGAAATATGAGGAAAAGATTTATAATGAAACCCTCATTCCCACCTTTGCCACTCTTCCGGGCTTCTGGTCAATGATGAAAGCCGATTATTACGAGGAAGCAAGACAGTTCATTTTTGAGGGTAAGGAAGAACAGTATGCAGGTCTTCTTACAAGACTTGATGCATACTATAATAATGTTTCTTCTAAGAGAGAGGAAATTCTTGCGGATGCTGTAAACGGCGGTATGAAGCTTGCAATTGTAGCTTGCTACAATACTCCCATTGCTCCCGTTTATGAGCATGCAAAGTATCAGAGTGACGGTGTTGTTGAAACATCTCCCATGTCCGGCGGCGCACTTACCTCCGTTATCGGAAAAGAGCTTCCCCAAGAACAGCTCACAGGGGATAGCAGATATATTTCTCCCGACAAGTGCATAAATGCAAACACATGCCTCTATAAGGATTATACCTGGTTTATAAAGGATGCGAGCCACGTTATCGGTCTTTACGGCTCAGACTGTGCATACTTCCTTTTCGAGCTGCTTGAAAGTAACGCTCAGCCCACAATAAACACGTTTGCTCAGTATCCTCAGTTTATGGCAAGCGGTGAATATGAAACACTTGCTCCTCTGGTATAAATATGGACAGAACAGTTAAGCTTGATGATAAAGAGTATATAATAAACGGAAAGCGGTTTTTCGGTAAGAAAAGCCGTCTTCCCTTTGAATGCACCTCTTTATTTACAATTGAAAGAAAATTTATCTGCCCCAAGCAGGTTAATGACACCGTGAAGATATTTTTTACGGGGGACTTCCGTATAAAGGAAGTCCGTGCGGGAGAGCTTATTCTTCCTCCCGTAATGGATGAAAACGGTAACCTCACATATGATGTGACAGCAGCTCTTAAAACGGGAAAAACACTTATACATGCGGTTTTTCTGAATGGCAGGGTAGACGGCTTTTACTTTGATGTAAAGCGTACACCCGTGAATAATTGAATAAAAACTGTCAAAACTTTCTGTAAAACACTTTGAGCGGAGGATTTCCATGACTCTTTTGTCGGTTTTAGGAAAGTATGACAGAAAATTAAGAAGATATTGTAAAAAACAATTACGGCAAACCACAGGAAGTGCTTCTGCCGTATGGGTTGCGGATAATTTCCGTTTGCTTTCTTCTTCGCTTTTAACGGCAAAAGGCTATGGTTCCCGTAACGGGAAAGATGCTCTTTTGCCGCTTTTTTTAATGTGTAAAAAGTTTTTCTCCCATTCCTTTACCGTAAGCCGTGAACGGATAATTGCATATTTTTCCTCGGAGAATCCGAATATCTCCGAGTGCGAGGCATTAGCTGTTATGCTTTTTGCAGGTGCTGCAGCGGTAGTATGTGATAATCTTGACGGTGGTGACGGAGAGTTGATTATTTCACTGATAAAAAATCTTCAGCTTTTGCCGGAAATTGATTTTGAAGAAATAATAAGCAGCATCAGCCGTACAGAAAAATATCTTCTTGAAGACCCGGCGGGGCTTTATGAAAAAATGAGTATTTCCGCGAAAAAGCAATACAGAAAAGCGGTAAAAAGAGGAGCTGCACGGGAATGTATCAGTGAAAAGGAATATGCCGGGCGGGTACTGAATATTGCAAGAGAGGAAAACCGCCACATCGGTTTTTTTCTTCCCGTTATGCAGCACAACAGGGCAAAGACTGTAATATTTTTTGCATTGGAGTGGATAAGCGCTGTAGTGTTAAGCCTTTTTGCCGCTGTTTTTTCGGGACTTCCGTATCTGTTTTTCATTTTCATATTTCCCGCTTATTCCGTTATAAAGCCTTTTTCGGACAGACTCTGTGCAAGAATTTTTCCTTCCTTCAATATGCTTTCAATGAAGGATTCACGGGATATTGATAAGGGGATAGTAATAACTGTTTCATCTTTATTACCTGATGCGGCTCAGACCGAAAAGCTCTATAAGCATCTTTCTCAGCTTCGTGCAACACTTTCCCTTGAAAATGTAAGGGTACTTCTTCTTGCCGATAAAAAGAATGCTCCGACTCCTGAGCTTGCTTCCGATAAAGCAGACGTCGAAAATGCAGTAAGGCTTATTGACAGGCTCAATAATGATTTGGGCGGAGGCTTTGTGCTGGCAGTTCGTGACAGAGTATATTCCTCCACCGAAAATGAGTATACGGGCTTTGAGAGAAAAAGAGGTGCAATTTCCGCCCTTACCGGGTATCTGAAAATGGGTGATGTAAACGGCTTCTGCCTTGTTCACGGAGATGTTGACGGTATTTCTGAAATGAAGTACCTGCTTGCCCTTGACAGTGATACAGAGCTTTCCTTTGAAACCGTAAGACGGCTTCTTGCCGCAGCTGAGCATCCTTTGAATGAGCCCGTTTTTTCTTCTGAAGAAAAGCGCATTGTGTCAGGCTTTGGTATTATTGTGCCGAGGATTGAAACCACACTCAGATCAGCCTCGGCATCACTTTTTTCGGGGCTTTTTACAAACGGCGGCTCTCTTTCCTATGCCCCTTTTGTTCATGAAAGATATTCCGATATGCTCGGCGAAAGCATATTTTCGGGAAAGGGATTAATAAATACAGAAGCCTTTAACTTGTGCTGTACCGACAAGTTTGATGAGGGTCGGATTCTCAGCCACGATATTCTTGAGGGCGCTGTTATGAGAACGGGATTTCTGTCTGTCAGCGAATTTTCCGATTCCTTTCCCTCAACGGTGAGCGGGTATTATTCCCGTCTTCATCGCTGGATAAGAGGGGATATACAGAATCTTAAATATATCTTCACTTCTCTCGGGAAATCGGGTGATTCACCCCGTATGCCGGCTTCCGGTAAATATCAGCTTTTTGATAATTTCAGACGTGCGGTAACTCCCGTTGTTTCGTTTTTATTGCTTATTGCTGCTGTGTTTTTTCCGTCGCCGACAGGAATGATACTGTTTGCTGTTTCTGTGCTTTCCGTAACGGCTGAATTTATTCCCGATATCATTTTTTCCCTTGTCCGCTTTACCGGTATAAACCTTACATCCCTTTATCTGTCAAAAGGAATTGCAGGTATAAATAAATCATTTATAAGGGCTGTGCTGGCTCTTGGAGCATTGCCCGTTGAAGCATATGTCAGAGGGGATGCTGTTATAAAAGCGGCATACCGAAGCCTTTTTTCAAAAAAGCATCTTCTGCAGTGGAAAACCGCTTCGGCGGCAGACAGCGAGAAAACAAAGGGAATTTTTATGTTTACGGTAATCCCCGTTATGTGGGCATTGTTGCTATTTGTTTTCGGAGACGGATTTTTTCGGCTTGAAGGAATTTTTATTCTGATTTTTACGGTGTTCTGCCGTTTGAAAAATAACCCTTTCAGAGAAAATGTAAGGCAAAATCTGAAAGAGTCGGAAAAAGAAAAAATACTTTTCCTTGCCCGTGACAGCTGGAGCTTTTTTTCCGAAAATGTGACCTCCTCCGACAATTGGCTGCCGCCAGACAATATTCAGGAGATTCCTGTTTTCAAAAAGGCTATGCGTACCTCTCCTACCAATATCGGACTTTATCTTGTGAGCATCCTTGCTGCCTTTGATATGGCATTTATTACGGAAACGGAAATGCTTGAAAGGATAAGAAATACTCTTGATACGATTGAAAAGCTTCCGAAATTCAGAGGACTTCTTTACAATTGGTATGATACGCTGAGGGCAGTACCGATGATGCCTTTATATGTTTCGTCTGTGGATTGCGGTAATTTTCTTGTGTGTCTTACGGCGCTTAAGGAGGGCTTGTGCGAAAAGGGATTTGACGATACCGCAAAAAGAATTGAAAAGATAATTGAGGGAAGTGATATCTCATTTCTGTATGATGAAAAAAGGGAGCTTTTCAGAATAGGCTTTGACTGCTCTTCGGAAAAATTTTCATCGTCATTTTATGACCTTTATATGAGTGAAGCGAGAATGACCTCTTATTTTGCCTGTGCCCGCGGTAATGTTCCCGTATCCCATTGGGAAAGGCTTGACAGAACACTTAAAAGAAGCTCATTTTATGTTACCCCTTCATCCTGGACGGGAACGATGTTTGAATACTTTATGCCGGCTCTTTTTCTGTCTCATCCTGCCGGCTCCTTTGCTCGTGAAGGTCTGAAGGTTGCTCTTTATACTCAGAAAAAGTATGCATCAAAGAAGGGGATTCCCTACGGAATATCTGAAAGCTGTTACTACAGCCTTGATTCTATGCTGAATTACCGTTACAAGGCTCACGGAATAAAGAAGCTTGCTCTTAAAAGGGATGCCGATGAAGAAAAGGTTGTTTCCCCTTATTCGGTTTTTCTCACGCTTCCGTTTGGTAAAAAAAACGCTCTTAAAAATTTAAGAGAGCTTGAAAAATGCGGTGCTGTCGGCAGATACGGCTTTTATGAAGCTGTTGATTTTTCCGAAAAGCACCTTGACGGAGAAGAATTTTGTGTTGTCCGTGCATTTATGTCACATCACATCGGAATGAGTATAATTGCAATGGCAAATGTGCTTTATGACGATGTTTTTGTAAAACGGTTTATGGGCGACAGAAAAATGTCATCAGCTAAAAGCCTTCTTGAAGAAAAGCTTCCCGTGCACCCTGATATTTTAATATCTCTGAAGGAAAAGGCTGAAAAGATTTTCCTGCGTGAAAAAAACAGCTTTTCTTCACGTAATGCCCCTGAGGAGGGGCGTGAGGTGCTTGCTTACACAAACGGGGAAATCACTCTTATGTGTGACCGATACGGCAGAAACAGAAGTCTTTATGCTTTTTGCGAGCTTATGAAATTTTCGGACCGCTCGCGAGGAATAAGCATTGCCGTAAGTGAAAAAGGTAAGTATACTGTGCTTTTTCCTGATAAAGAGGGAAATGTCCGTCTGAAAAAATACTGTGCGTTTTCAGAAAAGAAGGGTGACGGCGCAGACTTTTCTTCAGCACTTTTAGTGCATCCCTCGGAAAATGCTTTGCTTTTCCCCGTAAAGGTAAGAAACAATTCTCAAAGCACAGAAGAATTTTTCGTAAACTGGTATATTGAACCCCTGCTTTTGCGGATTTTTGTAAAAGATATGCACCCTGCTTTTTCGGATATGTTTCTGAAATTAAATTTCGATGAAAATTCCCGTGCTGTAGTTTTTCGCCGTGCCTCCGATGAAAAATACCCTTGTATTGCCATAGGTCTGTACGGAAAGGAGAACGCTGACTTTAATTTTGACAGAGAAAACCTTCTAAGGATAAATCCTGACAGAACCGATGTTTTTGAGGACGGATATGTCTGCAGACACAATCCCGTAAGAGGTGTTTCACCTGTTCTCGGTGTCTGTACTGAAGTTACGTTGAAAAGCGGAAAAAGCGAAGAAGCCGTGCTTATTGCTGCTGTGGGAAGTGATGAGGAAAATGCACTTTCGGTGCTGAGAAAAGTGAGAAAAAAAGCGCTTCCCGCAGTGACAAGGGGAGCTGCTGCCACATTTTTCAGAGATAAAATCACATTTTCTGCGGCAGGTAATTTTCTTGCCGAAGCCTTTTTCGGCGGAGAAAAGGGGGAGATCGGAAAAACCGCGGTGTCAGCCCTGAATACGGGAAGGGAAGCCTTATGGGAGCTTGGTATTTCGGGAGATATTCCCGTAATAACCGTGTTTGCCGACAGAGACTGTCCCGAGGCTGTAAGGAAAGCATATATCACGCTTTATAAGCGGCTTCGCAAAAGCTCCGTTCCTGCAGATCTTGTGTTTTTATTTGAAAATAGCGCGGACTACGATTTCTCGGGTGACAGAGAGCTTATGGGACTTCTTCAGATAGAGGGGCTTTCCGATATGCTTTCAGTAAAAGGCGGTATTCACATTCTTTATCTGCCTGTTATGAAAACGGAAAATTTTACCGCATTACTTTCTTTTTCTGTCCTTATTTATCCGGAAAATAACAGAAAAAGCCATATCCCGTCCGTAAAAAATACTGAAATTCTGTCGACCTCAATACCCGGCGATGAAGAAAACGGCTTCAGACACGAAGGCTATCTTATAAATCATCACCCCGATATTCCCTGGAGTCATACTCTTTCAAACAAAACCTTCGGTACACTTCTTACAGACCGAGCAATCGGCTGTACCTGGTGTTATAATTCAAGACAGAATAAGCTTACTCCCTGGAGTAACGATACGGCAAGCGGTCTTTACGGTGAGCGGATTTTTATAAAAACCGACGGCAGAATTTACGATGCAGTGAAAAATGCAAGTGTTTATTTTTCGACGGAAAAGGCATATTATGCCTGCACCTTCGAAAATATGAAGGCTGTGGTTACGGTTGAAGTTCCCGAAAAAGGAAATCGAAAAAGAATTACCGTTGAAATTTCCGATTTGTCGGGAACAAAGAGAGAATGTGAAATAATTTATTTTGTGTCTCCCGTGTTGGGTGAAGGGGGAGATGATAAGTATATCCGTATAACTGCAGAGAAGGACTCAGTGTATGCGAGAAATCCCCTGAATACGGATTTCAGAGGAGTAATGTATCTTTACGGTGAGGGGAACGGATATTCTTACGGGGACAGCTTTTCTGCCCACGGGCAGGAAAACACAAAAGGGATGTGTGCTGTTAAAAATGCCGTTATTGCTCCGTACGGAAGAGATAAGTCGGTTTTCGGAATGTGCTTTGCTCCCGATAAAAAAATTGCAGCACTCTTGGCTGCAGCTCCGTTTATCCGTAAAAAGAAGGTAAATCTGTCATTTGACACAGGATATCCTTGCTTGGATGAATTTGCTTCGGCGCTTTTATACCATCAGGTAAGGGATACAAGGCTTCAGGCAAGATGCGGTTTTTATCAATGCTCGGGAGCTGTGGGCTTTCGCGATCAGCTGCAGGATGCCGCAGCGCTGATAAACAGGGAAAACCGCATAGTAAAGCAGATGATATTCCGTTGTGCTTCGGCACAGTTTCCGGAGGGAGATGTTCTTCATTGGTTTCATCCCTTGTACCGTGAAAGACTGATATATAAAGGGGTCAGAACAAGAATATCCGATGATTTGCTGTGGCTTCCCTTTGTGGTTTCCCGTTATGTGAAGAGGACAGGCGACAGCAGTATTCTCAGTAAGAAAATTCCTTATCTTGAGGGAACACCTCTTAAGGACGGCGTGAAGGATGAATACAGAGAATTTCTTCACAGCACGAACAGAGAATCCCTTTATCTTCATTGTCTGAGAGCCATAAGCAAGGCAAATACCGCAGGGGAGCATTCACTTCCTCTTATGGGTACCGGCGACTGGAATGATTCCTTTGATAAGGCAGGTGAAAATGGTATCGGAGAGAGTGTGTGGTTAGGTATGTTCCTTAAAAAAGTGTGCGAGGATTTTTCCCGGATCTGTCTTATAATGAAAGACAGGGAAGCTGCAGGAAAATTGCTGAAAATCGCCGGACATCTTACAGATGCTGTTGATAAAAATGCCTGGAACGGTAAGTGGTATGTAAGAGCCTTTTATGATGACGGTGCCGTTATGGGGGATGAAAATGCATCCTCCTGTGAAATTGATCTTCTGTGTCAGAGCTGGAGCTCTCTTGCAGATATGCCGGACAAAGGCCGTGTGAAATCAGCACTTTTAGCGGCATATGACAGACTTTTTGATTCAAAAAACGGAGTTATAAAGCTTTTTTCTCCGCCTTTTTCAGAAAATTCAAAAATGACCGGTTATGTGAACCGTTATCCCGAAGGTATGCGTGAAAACGGCGGTCAGTACACACACGCTGCTGTGTGGTTCTGTATGGCATTATTCAAGGAGGGGCTTTACGAGCAGGCAGAATCGGTATTAAAGGCGCTTATTCCCTCGGAAAAGTACAGAAACGGACATGGGGAGACCTATAAAACAGAGCCCTATGCTTTAGCAGGAGATGTTTATTCTGCACAAGGGCATGAGGGCAGGGGAGGCTGGAGTCTTTATACAGGGTCGGCAGGCTGGCTTTTACAGCTTGCCCGTCAGCTTTCAGATGACAGGAAAGAACAAAAAAATTTATAATATAATACTTTGTGTATTGCATTTTATTTTTCTGTGTGATAATATAAGATGATTAATTATGAATCGAGGAAAGGTTATGTCCTGTAATAAGCACACTCCATGTGTTATTCTTCCCGGCATCGGTCAGTCAAAGGTTGAGCTGGTAAATGCGCAGGGAGATAAGATAAAAATGGCATGGCCTCTTGATGTTGACGGTGAAGATATACTGAATGCTCTTAAGATGCCTCTTGCGAAAATGATGCTATTAAGACGTGATGCAGGCTTTTCCGACAAGGTTAAAGAGGTTTTCTGCGAAATAGCAGATCCCATAGCTACACTTCCTGACGGCAGCATGAAAAACACGCTGCGTGTTGTGGATTACCCCAGAAGTCTTGCAGAATGTGAGAAGGCTGAAAAAAGATATATCTACAAAATGGTGCCTCTTCAGATGTTAAGTGAGCGTATAGGTGAGGAAAATCTGTTTTTCTTCTCCTATAACTCCTTCGGTGATACATATGAAATTGCAGAGGAATTAAGCCGTTACATCGATATGGTCAAGGAGAAAACGGGAAGCGACAAGGTAAATCTTGTGCCCGTAAGCCTCGGTGGTGCTCTTTCAACTGCATATTTTCAGCTTTTCCGCCACAAAAAAGACGTAAAGCGCGTTATGTATTTTGTTGCAGCTCTCGGAGGCAGCCACCTTATTGCCGATATTATGGAAAAGAACATCATTCCCGAAAACGGTATTTCTATGATAGAAATGCTTATGGACAAGGGAACCGCTGAAAAGGCAGAGGGCTTTCTGAAGATGCTTCCCAAGGGAGTTTTTGAGACTACAATCAACAAGGCTCTTGATGCATTGAATGAAACTGTTCTTTGTAACTCAATGTCTATGTGGGGAATAATTCCTCCCGAAAGATATCCTGCTCTGGCGAAGCGGTGGCTTTCCGATGAAAAGCATAAGTCGTTAAGGGAAAAGGCTGACCGCTTCTATGAGTTCCGTCTTCATTTCACCGAAACGGTAAAGGAGCTTGAGGCAGAGGGTGTTGAGTTCTTCGCAATATGCGGCTACGGACTTCAGCTTCTGGCTCTTGCAGGAACAGATAAAATGTCATCTGACGGAATAATTCACATTTCCTCAACAAGCATGGGTGCTAAGAGTGCTCCTCTGGGAGAAAAGCTCGGAGAATGCACCGAAGAAGGAAGACACTGCACGGATGAAGCTCATTCGCATTTGTCTCCGGACGGAACAATTGATGCTTCCTACGGCTTATGGCCCGAAACCACCTGGTATTTTGCTGCGCAAAGACACGATGATACGGCGTACAACGATAAGGCTCTCGGTATTGCTGCCCGTGTTCTTTCCGATGACAGCTTCAAGGATATATATTCCGATGCTGAGTTCCCTCAGTTCGGTCAGGCACACGATAACAGAAAGTAAGGAGAGAAAGATATGGCTTTTATGAACCGAAAAAAGAAATATTCTCCTGAACCCTTTGTTCAGGATGCGGCAGAAAATTTCATGGAACAGCAGACAGCTTCCGAGCTTGCAGTAAGAAATGAGTATGCTCTGAAAGTTAGAAACCTTACCAAGGATTATGACGGAAATGTTGTTCTTAACAATATTTCGTTCGATATTCCCTCGGGAAAAATCGTAGGTCTCTTAGGTCCCAACGGTTGCGGTAAGACAACTCTTATGAAAATCCTTTCGGGACTTATCCACGACTATACCGGTATGGTAAAGGTTGACGGCAGACCTATAGGAATAAACTCAAAGGCACACGTTGCTTATCTTCCCGACTGTACCTTCTTCCCCGAAAGATTCCGTACAATTGACTGCATCAATTACTATGGTGATTTCTTCGAGGATTTTGACAAGGTAAAGGCAATTGAGTTTGCTGCAAGATTCGGACTTGACCTTAATCAGAAGGTAAAGACTATGTCAAAGGGTATGAAGGAAAAGCTTCAGCTTCTTGTTGTTATGTCAAGAAGCGCGGATATCTACCTTCTTGACGAGCCTCTCGGCGGTGTTGACCCTGCTGCAAGAAGTGTTATTCTTGATATCATTATGAGCAACTACAAGGAAAATGCAACGGTAGTTCTTTCTACTCACCTTGTTAACGATCTTGAACACAGCTTTGACCACATTCTTATGCTGGGACACGGCTCAATCCTTGTAAATACAGGTATAGAAACATTACGCTCAACCGGAAAGTCGGTTGAAGAAATCTTCAAGGAGGTTATCGGCGATGCTTGGGAAGTTGACTAAGAATTCATTCAAAGCAAATATGAGCTCGGTTTCCAATGTATACCTTGCAATGGGAATCATCGGTATTATTATGCTGGCTCTTCTGTTTATCGACTGGACAAAATGGGGAGATACAGGCATAGGACTCGGTCTCGTTATCAAAATTATAGCTTCATCCGCTCTTTGTATTGCAGCTGCAGTGGGAATTATAATGACACTGACAGGTATCATCGGTGAATACAAGAGAAATATGTTCGGTGCTGAAGGACATCTTACAATGACACTTCCCGTAAGAAGCAGTACACTTCTTCTTTCAAAGTGGATTGCAGGCTCCTTCTGGGTAATTGTCAGCTATCTTGTGCTGTGCTTCTGTGCTTTCGGTTCCTTTATTTACATCGTAAAGCATTCCGTAGATATAGTACAGGGGAATGATATGTACTACTCTGTATACGAGCTTGTCATCGAAATGCTTGAACAGCTCTGCTACTCTGCAGGTATTGCAACACCCTCAATTGCAGTTATCTTAAGTCTTGCTTCAATTTATGCTTTTGACGGCGCAATAAGACTTATTGTCTTTGTTCTTCTCATTTTCTTCTCAATCACTATGTCACACTGCCGTCCCTTCCACAAGGCAGGAAAATTCGGCAATATCCTTTACTTCTTCGGAAGCTTTCTTGCAGTGAGTGTATTTTCAAGTATGATAACTAAGTTTATCAAGATTTACATTATCATATCCGAAACTGCTTATACATTCACTCTTTCCGAAGCAGAGGTTGCTGCAGCATGGGATCTCGGCTTTGGCGCATATGCTATAACGAATCTTTACTGTACGGCAATTGCAGCGGTATTTGTGTTCCTTATAACAACAGTACTTGTTGACAGACACGTTAACGTTTCATAATTGTTCTTCGGACAAATTTATGAAATTAATGCTCCCGGCTTTTACGGGAGTGATGTCGTCAGGGGAGTGTACCTCTCCCGATTCCGATTACGGATCAGAAAGTGAGGTGTTCTTATGGACCTCAGAATAATCGATATTACAAAAGACCTTATAACAACGGAGCCTTATCCCGGCGATCCTGCCCCCGAGCTGAGTATTTTTTCCTCAATAGCGGGTGGTGACGGCTGCAATATGGCAAAGCTCAGTACCACACTTCATTGCGGTACTCATGCAGATGCTCCCTTGCACTTCATCGAAAACGGAAAGACAATAAATTCCGTGCCTCTTGAAAAGTTCGTAGGGGAGTGCCGTGTAATTGAGGTTGATACCGATATGATTACGGGCGATTATGTAGATAAGCATTTCCCGAGAGGCACCAAAAGAATACTGATAAAAAGCGGCGGTAAGGTGTTTTTTGAGAAAACCGGTGCAGAAGAGGCAGCCTATTTCGGCTATGAGCTTATTGGTGTTGACTCAATGTCTGTAGGCTCTCCGGGGGATCAGATAAATCCCCACAGGGCTATACTCAGTGAAGGAATTGCGGTGTTGGAAAATCTTGACCTTTCAGATGTAAAGCCTGGCCCCTATTTCCTCGTTGCAATGCCTGTAAAAATTAACGGTGTTGAGGCTGCTCCCGTCCGTGCAGTGCTTCTTGACGGCTATGTATTCTGGAGCAACTGAGGCTTTGTAAAGGTTTTTTACAAAATGTTATCAAAAGTGTTAATATGCTTTGTATATTTTAATCATTGATAAATTTTTAACATTGTTGTAAAATATACAAGGTTAAATAATTTATGCAAAACTAAAAAGATATAAAGGAGTATTTCAAATGAGTTCACTTAACAAAAAGACAGTTGAAGATATCGCTGTCAAAGGCAAAAGAGTTCTTGTACGTTGCGATTTCAACGTAAAGATGGAGAACGGTGTTATCACAAGCGACAAGAGAATCGTAGCATCTCTTCCCACAATCAAGTATCTTCTTGATAACGGTGCAAAGGTTATCCTTTGCTCTCACCTCGGTCGTCCCAAGGGCGAATTCAATCCCGAGTTCTCAATGGCTCCCGTTGCAGCTCGTCTTTCCGAGCTTCTCGGCTTTGAAGTAAAGCTTGCTTCTGACGTTGTAGGCGAAAGCGCACAGGCACTTGCTGCTGAAGTTAAGGAAGGCGAAGCAGTGCTCCTTGAAAACGTTCGTTTTGAAAAGGGCGAAACAAAGAATGACGAAGAGCTTTCCAAGAAGTTTGCTGCTCTTGCAGACATTTTTGTAAATGATGCTTTCGGTTCTGCTCACAGAGCTCACTCCTCAACAGCAGGTGTTGCTGATTACCTTCCCTCTGCAGTAGGTTACCTTATCCAGAAGGAAATTCAGTTCATCGGTGGTGCTCTTGAAAATCCCCAGAGACCTCTCGTTGCTATCCTCGGCGGTGCAAAGGTTTCAGATAAGATCGGTGTTATTGAAAACCTTATCGACAAGTGTGATACACTTATCATCGGCGGCGGTATGGCATATACATTTATGCGCGCTCTCGGCCACAATGTAGGTACCTCTATCTGCGAAGAAGACAAGATTGAGCTTGCAAAGAGCCTTATGGCTAAGGCTGAAGAAAAGGGCGTTAAGTTCCTTATTCCCGTTGACAACCGCGTAGGTAAGGAATATGCTCCCGACACAGAAAATATGCTTGTAAAGTCAAATGCTATCCCCGACGGCTGGATGGGTCTTGACATCGGTCCCGAAACAGAAGCTATCTTCTCAGAGGCTGTTAAGGGTGCAGGCACAGTTATCTGGAACGGACCTATGGGTGTTTCCGAATGGGAAGCATTCGCATCAGGTACAATTGCAGTTGCTAAGGCAGTTGCTGAATCAGGCTCCATCTCAATCATCGGTGGCGGTGACTCTGCTGCTGCTGTTAAGAAGCTCGGCTTCTCCGAAAAGATGAGCCACATCTCCACAGGCGGCGGTGCATCTCTTGAATACCTCGAGGGCAAGGTTCTTCCCGGTATTGCTTGTATTGATGAAAAATAATTAAAATAATAATAAGCGGTTTACCGTCATTTTCTGTCGGTAAACCGATTTTTCGGAGGAAATAATTATGAATAAGGCAACAAGAAAAGCAGTTATCGCTGGTAACTGGAAAATGAATAAGACTCCCGCAGAAGCAAAGGTGCTTATCGAAGAAATGAAGCCCCTCGTAGCAGGTGCTGATTGTGAAGTTGTTCTTTGTGTTCCTTTTGTAGATATCCCTGCTGCTGTTGAGGCTGCAAAGGGATCAAACATCAAAATCGGTGCTGAAAACATCCACTTCAAGGCTTCAGGCGCATATACAGGCGAAATCGCAGGTAATATGCTTAAGGAGCTCGGTGTTGAATATGTAGTTGTAGGTCACAGCGAAAGAAGACAGTATTTCGGTGAAACAGACCAGACTGTAAACCTTCGTTCTCTTGCAGCTCTTGAAAACGGCCTCAAGCCCATCATCTGCGTTGGTGAAACTCTTGAGCAGAGAGAGCTCGGCTATACAGAAACTCTTCTTAAGTTCCAGACAAAGATGGCTCTTACAAATATCTCTGCCGAGCAGCTTAAGGATGTTATCATCGCTTATGAGCCCGTATGGCCTCTCGGCACAGGCGTTACAGCTACTGCTGACCAGGCTGACGAGGGCAACGGCTTCTGCAGAGAGGCTATTGCAGAGGTTTACGGCAAGGATGTAGCTGAAACAGTTACAATTCAGTACGGCGGCTCAATGAATGCAAAGAATGCTGATGAGCTTGTTGCAAAGGTTAACGTTGACGGCGGTCTTATCGGCGGTGCTTCTCTCAAGGCTGAGGACTTCTCCGTAATTGTTAAGGCAGCATCAAAATAATTCGGAATCAGGAATTCGGAATTAAGGAAGCCGAAAACGGCTTTTTACTTAACATTTTATGCGGGACGGTAAACCCGTCCCCTACATTTTATAAGAGGTATAAATAATGAAAAAACCTGTTGTTTTATGTATTATGGACGGCTTCGGCATCAGAAACTGCGAAGACGGTAATGCCATAAAGTTTGCAAAAACTCCCAATCTTGATAAATATTTTGCTGAAAATCCCTTCACCACAATCGGTGCTTCAGGACTTGATGTAGGTCTTCCCGACGGACAGATGGGTAACTCAGAGGTTGGTCACACCAATATCGGTGCAGGCCGTGTTGTTTATCAGATGCTTGTTAAGATCTCAAAGTCCATCAAGGACGGCGATTTCTTCAATATTCCCGCACTTATCTCTGCTATGGAGTCCTGCAAGGAAAAGGGAACAGCTCTTCACCTTATGGGTCTTCTTTCAGACGGTGGTGTTCACAGCCATATCGAGCACCTTTTCGGTCTTCTCCAGATGGCAAAGAGCTACGGTCTTACAAAGGTTTATGTTCATTGTATTATGGACGGCAGAGACGTTTCAGTTACATCAGGTAAGGGCTTTATTGCTGATGTTGAAGCAAAGTGCAAGGAGCTCGGTGTAGGTGAAATTGCTACCATCACCGGCAGATACTTTGCTATGGACCGTGACTTTGCATGGGACAGAGTTGAAAAGGCTTACGCTGCTTTCGTTTACGGCGAAGGTCTTGAAGACTGCGATGCTGTAGGCTCAATGCAGAAGTCATATGATAAGGAAGTAACTGACGAATTTATCGTTCCCACTGTTGTTAACAAGGAAGGTACAATCAAGGCTGATGACTCTGTTGTATTCTTCAACTTCCGTCCTGACCGTGCAAGACAGATTGTTCGTACCTTCGTTGATGAAGCATTTGACGGCTTCGAGAGAAAGAACGGCTTCTTCCCCCTTAATTTCGTATGTATGACTCAGTATGACGAAACAATGCCCAATGTTTCTGTTGCATTCCCTCCCGAGGAGCTTACATAGACCTTCGGTGAATATCTTCAGGATTGCGGCAAGACTCAGCTTCGTATTGCCGAAACTCAGAAGTATGCTCATGTAACCTTCTTCTTCAACGGCGGTGAGGAAAAGACATTTGAGGGTGAGGACAGAATCCTTATTCAGTCTCCCGATGTTCCTACTTTCGATTTACAGCCTGAAATGAGTGCATATCCCGTAAGAGATGCTGTATGTGAAAAGATTAAGAGCGGCGAATATGATGCTGTTATTCTTAACTTTGCTAACTGCGATATGGTAGGCCACACAGGTGTATGGGAAGCTGCGGTTAAGGCAGTAGAAGCTGTTGACGAGTGTGTAGGCGATGTTGTTGAAGCTACTCTTTCTATGGGTGGCGTATGCTTCATTACTGCTGACCACGGCAACGCTGACAGAATGGTAGGCGAGGACGGCAATCCCTTCACTCCCCATACCACAAATCCCGTTCCCTTCTGCGTAGTAGGTTACCCCTGTGAGCTTAAAGAGGGCGGAAGACTTGCAGACATCTGTCCCACAATGCTTAAAGTAATGGGACTTCAGCAGCCTAAGGAAATGACAGGCGAATGTCTTATCAAGTAATTTATACATAAAGAGTGAGACGGTATCTTCCGATACCGCCTCTTTTTTTATTATACGAATTATTTTTTTTACGGCAATTTAAATGTAATAAGTTTATTAATATATTATGTTTGTATTGTAATTTTTGTAAATTCGTGATATTATGATTAAGATTAATCTGTTACGGAGGTACGGAATGAAAAAGGTTTTGTCTATGCTGGGACCTCATAAGGTTCCTCTTATCCTTTCTATATTATTTGCTACAATCAATACCGTAATGCAGCTTCTTATCCCTCTTTATACAAAAAATATTCTTTCAGAGGGAATACTCGCTTATAATATGGAGCGTCTGTGGGAGCTTTGCCTTATAATGCTTGGCTTTACGGTGCTCAGTATTATAACATCAATTGCAAATACATATTTTTCCACAAAAACATCGGTGGGATATTCAATAACACTGAGAAACTACATATTTGACAAGGTTTCCCGTCTTTCACAGAGTGATATTGATAAGATAGGTGTTGCATCTCTCGTTACGAGAACAACAAACGATGTCCGTCAGGTACACGATATTGTTCTGTCTACATTGAGATCTCTTATACCAATTCCCATAATGCTTGTGGGCGGTCTGGTAATGGCTTTTTCACTGAATCCCCGGCTTGCAAAGCTGTCACTCTGGTCTATTCCAATTCTTGGTGTGCTGGCTGTTATTCTTATTGCAATTATTGTTCCTATGTACTCAAAGGTTCAGAAGCTTGTTGATAAGATGAATCAGATAATGCGAGAGAAAATCAGCGGAATAAGAGTTATAAGAGCATTCAATAAAACTCAGTACGAGGATAAACGCTTTACTGAGACTAATCTTGAGCTTACAGGTCTTTCTTTAAAAGCTGCACGTATAATGGCTTGCTTTATGCCTGTTATTACGGTGCTTATTTATGCGCTTATATGTTTTGTTGTTTATGTAAGTGTTGATGCTGCTAACAATTTTGATGTTGTAACACAGTATGAAGAAATAAGGGATACACTTCCCAATATGTATGCATTTATTTCTTTCTTCGGGCTTACTATAGGTGCAATTACTTCCGTTGTTTCCATTATTGTATCAATTCCCCGTGCTGCGATTTCCGGTAAAAGAATCAAGGCAATTATGGATGCAGTATCCGATATCGTACCTCCCGAAAATCCCGTAACACCTGATGAAAAGGATGCGGGAAAGCTTGAATTTAATAATGTATCATTCAAGTACAAGCCTCAGCCTGTCGAAAAGAAGAAAAAGTTTACTCCTAAGAAAAAGAAAACAGAAGATAAGCCTCAGAAGCTTTTTGAAATAAAAAACATCAGCTTTTCCTCTGCTCCCGGGGAAACTACCGCAATTATCGGTATTACAGGCTCGGGCAAAACAACGCTTTGTAATCTCATTCCCCGTCTTTATGACGTAACGGAGGGTGAGGTTAAAATTGCAGGTGTTAACGTAAAGGAGCTTGCCCCTGAAGAAATCGGAAACCGTGTTGCATTTATTCCTCAGCAGGCATATCTTTTCAGCGGTACAATAAGAGATAATATCCGCTTCGGCAAGAAGGATGCAACCGATGCCGAAATATGGAGAGCTCTTGAAATTGCTCAGGCAAAATCCTTTGTAGATTCTATGCCTGACGGACTTGATTCTTTTGTTTCTCAGGCAGGTAAGAATTTCTCGGGCGGTCAGAAGCAGCGACTTTCCATTGCAAGAGCAATTGTAAAGGGTGCCGAGATTATCGTATTTGACGATTCCTTCTCTGCTCTTGACCTGGCAACGGATGCCCGTCTTCGTGCTTCCTTAAGAGAAAATCTTGCCGATGTCAACATTATAATTGTAGCACAGCGTGTAGGTACCGTGCTTAATGCAGACCGTATTATTGTGCTTGACGGCGGTGAACCCGTAGGTATGGGTACTCACAAGGAGCTGCTCGGTTCCTGTGAGCTTTACCGTGAAATTGTTGTAACCCAGCTTTCCGAGGAAGCACTCGAGGAGGTGAATAACGGTGAGTAAGAAAAAAAGTATATTGTCCGTTCCCGAAACAGAATATCAGAGCCGTTATTCAGCTTACCGCGGAGACAGAAATGAAGAGCAGAAGCCCGAAAATGCAAAGGGCACATTTCTCCGTTTTATTGCTCTTATAAAGCCTCATGCTGTTCCTATGTTCTTTGTAGTTCTCAGTGCAATGCTCAGTACCCTTTGTAATGTTGTTGCCCCGAACTATATGGGTAACATAATTGATTTGCTGCAGGAACAGATTGACGGAAGACTTGCCGGCGGAACAATTGATTTTTCCGTTACCTACGGACAGGTTGCAATACTTGCAGGTCTTTATATGTCAGCAAGTATATTCTCCTTTTTGCAGGAATTTATTTCTGCAGGTGTTTCACAGCGCCTTGTCTGCGGTCTGAGAGCCGAGCTTAACGGAAAGCTTTCAAGTCTGCCCCTTTCTTACTATGACAAGCAGACAAAGGGACAGGTTATTTCTAAAATTATAAATGATATCGAAAACGTAAGCGGAAGCCTTAAAAGCAGTATTCTTACTGTTATGACGAGCATTATTCAGGTTATAGGCTCTTTTGTTATGATGCTGGTTACCGGTAATATTCCTATGACCTTTGCCGCGGTGTGTCTTGTACCTGTTTCTGCTTTTGTTTCATACAAGGTGTCAAAGATATCAAAGGTATGGTTCAGACGTTACTGGGATACTATGGGCGACCTGAACGGTCATATAGAAGAAATGTATGCAGGACATACCATTGTCCGTATGTTCGGTCACGAGGATGAGTCCGTAAAGGAATTCCGTGCAATTACAGACAGACTCGGTAAAAACTCATTTATGGCAAATATGATTTCGGGTATATTAAGTCCCGTGCTGACACTTATAAATAACATAAATTATGTTTCCCTCTGTCTTCTCGGCGGTGTGTTCTATATCGGTATCAGAAACGGCACAATAGCCGCAGGCTCATTCGGAGGTATAGGTGATATCTCAAAATTCCTTTCGTACTCCTCACAATTCTCAAATCCCATAATCAACGTTTCAAAGATAATAAACAACATTCAGTCATCTCTTGCTTCTGCGGAAAGAGTATTCAATATGCTTGACGAATTTGATGAAGCCCCTGACGATTGCACTAACGATGATAAGGAGGTGCTGAAGGGCGAGGTTGAATTCAAGGATGTTTCCTTCCGTTATGTGGAGGACAGACCTCTTATTGATGACCTTTCCTTTGTAGCAAAGCCCGGCAGTATTACCGCTATCGTAGGTCCTACGGGTGCAGGTAAAACTACTATTGTAAATCTGCTTATGCGCTTCTATGATGTAAATTCGGGAACTATCACCATTGACGGTACCGATATTTACACAATGTCAAGGGATGCTCTTCGTGCTAACTTCGGTATGGTGCTTCAGGATACCTGGCTTTTCAAGGGTACAATAAAAGAAAACCTTAAATACGGCAAGCAGGATGCATCAGACGAGGAAATGATTGAGGCTGCAAAGGCTGCTCAGATTTATGATTACATTATGAGTCTGCCTCAGGGCTTTGACACAAAGCTTACCGAGGATGCTGCAAATATTTCTCAGGGTCAGCGTCAGCTTCTTACAATTGCCCGTGCCATCTTAGTTGATCCGAAGGTGCTTATTCTTGACGAGGCAACCTCTTCTGTTGATACAAAAACCGAGCAGAGGATACAGGTTGCAATGAATGAGCTTATGAAGGGCAGGACAAGCTTTGTTATTGCCCACCGACTTTCAACAATCAAAAATGCCGACAATATCCTTGTTATGAAAAAGGGTGCTATTGTCGAGCAGGGCACACACCAGGGGCTTCTTCAGAAAGACGGCTTCTATGCACTTTTATATAATTCACAGTATACAGACGGTATTCCGCCTGAAGATTAATATTTCGGAGGTTTTTTATTATGCTTAAAGGTATTCCCGCTTTAGTTTCTCCCGAGCTTCTTAAAATTTTATGTGAAATGGGTCACGGTGACGAAATCGTTATCGGTGACGGCAATTTCCCTGCAGCTTCCTGTGCACAGAGACTTATCCGCTGTGACGGTCTGGGCGTTCCCGAAATTCTCGATGCTGTTTTACAGCTTTTCCCTCTTGATACTTATGTTGATTCTCCCGTATCCCTTATGGCTACAACAAAGGGCGATCCTACTCCCGAAATCTGGGCAACATATGAAGAGCTTGTAAATAAGCACAACGGAGAAACCAACATTTCTCAGGTTGAGCGTTTTGAGTTTTATGAAAGAACAAAGAAGGCTTATGCTGTTATTGCTACAAGCGAAAAGGCTTTATATGCCAACATAATACTCAAAAAGGGTGTTATTTAATGGAATATTTCTATTTCCTTTTTCTTGCTGCTGAAGTTATTCTCGGATATCTTTATATAACTCATCCGGGAATTCTCAAGTATAAAATGGCAGCATCGGTTCCCTTTGTTGCGGCAGGAATATATCTTACCGTAATTTCGGACAGACTTACATTTCCCTATGCAATTCTTATCGTGAGCGGACTTGCTGCATCCTTTATCGGAGACTGGGTACTGAAATATGACCTTTTCGGAATGAAGGGGCTTCCGGGCATTGCTTCCTTTGCTCTTGCTCACATTCTTTACATCAGTGCATTTGCCGTAAGGGTACCTCTGACAGTAAAGGATTTATGGCTTATTTTCCCTTGGGGAATTGCCGTGGTGCTTGAAATTTTCGCAAAAAAGAAAATGAAGATAGACCTGGGTGCAACAGCCCCTGCAGTGCTCATTTATGCTATGATAATTGATGCAATGGTGGTGCTGGGTATCCGTGCCGCAATTCTTACAATGAACGGCGGAATGTCTGTTGTTCGCTCAATTGTGCTTATTCTCGGTGTAATAATGTTCATCGTTTCCGATGCCGGAGTATGTCTTATGATGTTTGACGGCAGAACGGAAATAAAAATAAAGGGAAAAGCCGTAAGGCTTGACCCCCTGAATATCTTTAATTACTGCGGCGGACAGATGCTTATTGCCGCAAGTGTGCTTGTATGATCATAATTCAGTACAGCAGAATTATGAACTGAAAGGTTGGTTTTATGAAAAGAGTTCTTGCATTTGATTTTGGTGCTTCATCGGGCAGAGCAATTCTCGGCACCTTTGACGGCAATAAAATAACACTTAAGGAAATTCACCGTTTTTCAAATGACCCCGTAAAGGTGGGTGGTACCTTCTATTGGGACGTACTGCGTCTTTTTCACGAAATTAAGCAGGGTATATTAAAGGCAAAAGCTGACGGCGGATTTGATTCCATAGGTATTGATACCTGGGGTGTTGACTTCGGGCTTATTGATAAGGACGGCAGACTTCTTGAAAATCCCGTGCATTACCGCGATGAAAGAAATACGGGTATGATAGAGCGCTCCGCAGAATTTATTGATAAAAAGCGCCTTTATGAGCTTACGGGTATTCAGTTTATGGACTTCAATACCTGCTTCCAGCTTTTAAGCCTTAAATTAAACCGTCCCGAGCTTTTGGAAAGAGCAGATAAGCTTCTTTTTATGCCTGATCTTCTTTCATATTTTCTTACGGGTAAAATGTGCGGTGAATACTCAATTGCAACTACATCCCAGCTTGTTGACATTCGCGGCAGATGCTGGAGTGATGAAATTTGCACAGCCTTCGGAATTCCGAAGACTCTTCTTCCCGAAATAGTAAAAACAGGCTCTGTTCTCGGTAATTTAAGTGACGAAATCTGCGAGGAATTAGGTGTTCCCTCAGTTCCCGTAATTTCCGTTGCAGGTCACGATACTCAGTCGGCTGTTACGGCAGTTCCAAGTCTCGAAAAGGACTTTGCATTTATCAGCTGCGGAACATGGTCTCTTTTCGGAACCGAAACAGACACTCCCATTGTTAATGAAGAATCTCTTGCCTTCAATATCACAAATGAGGGCGGATATGACTATACAACAGCCTTCCTTAAGAATATCTGCGGACTCTGGCTTATTCAGGAAAGCCGCCGTCAGTGGATAAGAGAGGGTAAGGAATATTCTTATGCTCAGCTTGAAAAAATGGCTCTTGAATGTGAGCCCTTCAAGTGCTTTATTGACCCCGATGCTCCCGATTTTGTTGCTATGGGTGACCTTCCCGGAAGAATTAAGGATTTCTGCAGAAGAACAGGTCAGTATGTCCCCGAAACTGTAGGCGAGGTTGTAAGATGTATTTACGAAAGCCTTGCACTTAAATACCGCCATGTTTTAGGCGGCATTGAGAAGTGTACCGGTAAAAAATATCCTCATATAAATGTTGTCGGCGGCGGTACAAAGGACGGACTTCTTTTACAGATGACAGCGTCCTCCTGCGGTATCCCCGTTTACGGCGGTCCTATTGAGGCAACTGTTTTCGGTAATATTGCAATTCAGCTTATGTCTATGGGTGAAATTGAAAATATTACTGATGCACGTAAAATAATTGCTGAGGGTGAAAACCTTAAGAAATATATGCCTGAGGACACAGATAAGTGGGCTAAGGCTTCCGAAGAATACGAAAAATATATAGTAGGATAATATGAAGCTTACAGATATAAATGTAATAAAAAGAATACTTGGCCGCCACGGCTTTTCCTTTTCAAAATCCCTCGGACAGAACTTCCTTATTGATGAAACCGTTTGTCCGAGAATGGCTGATATGGGCGGAGCAAAGCAGGGGACCTGTGCAATTGAAATAGGTCCCGGCCTCGGTGTGCTTACGGTTGAGCTTGCAAAAAGAGCCGATAAGGTTATAACCGTTGAGCTTGATACCCGTCTCATTCCCGTTTTAGCCGAAACACTTTCCGATTACAGAAATGTAGAGGTTATAAATGCTGATGTGCTGAAAACGGATCTTCATAAGCTCATTGAGGAAAACTTTGACGGAAAGCCCGTGAATGTATGTGCAAATCTTCCTTATTACATAACCTCTCCCATTTTAATGTATCTTCTTGAAAGTCATCTTCCTGTTGAAAGCATCACCGTAATGGTGCAGAAGGAGGCGGCAGACCGCCTTTGTGCAAGGGTCGGTTCAAGAGATTCGGGTGCTATTACCGTCGCTGTCAATTAT
>JAZRTO010000115.1:0-4122 GCA_045652065.1 Acutalibacteraceae bacterium | reverse complement strand
AGAATTCAGCAATTTATTTCTTGCTGTTGGGAGTATTCTTGTTAGTTGTAACTGTGTATAATGTAGCTTCCGTTATTTGGGGTATATAAAAGACAAACTCCGATTTACCAAATAGCAAACCCCAACCCCTGACCGTAAAAGACAGGGACGTTTCATCTCTTACTGTTGAAAATGTTTGCTTTATTATGATATAATCAGTTCGATAAAAAATTTGACTCAGGAAAAGGAGTTTTCATAATGAAAAAGTTATTATACATAGATGCCTGCATAAGAGATGAGCAGTCAAGAACCAAACGAATTGCAACACCCATTGTGGAGGCATTGAAGCAGAAATACGAGGTTCAGACCCTTGTTATACATGACCTTGATTTAAGCATTGTAAAAAAGGCGCTTGTAACAAAGCGAAATAATGGCGACATCGATCCTCAGGTTATGTCCTGGGCGGAAAGTGTGCGTGATGCTGACAGAATTGTTATTGCGGCACCCTTCTGGGATATGTCAATCCCTGCAGCACTCAAGAATTTTCTTGAGCTTTGCTCCATTTTTGATGTAACCTTCAAGTCAGACGATAAAACCTGCTACGGTAATTGCAAGGCAGAGAAAATGCTTTATATCACCACAAGAGGTATGGATATTGACACCGGAGATGTGTTAGAGCAGGGCTCATCATATCTTAAGGCTCTGTCTTGGCTTTGGGGCATAGGACCGTTAGAGGTGGTTTCGGCACAGAATATGGACTACCTTTCCGAGACGGAAATTGAAGAAAGAATCAGCAAAGCAATTTCCGAGGGACTGAAAATTGCAGAGGATTTCTAATGCCTTATAATCAGCTTGATAAATAATAATTTGTGAGGGTTAAACATGAAAGACGAATGCTTGATTTGCGGTATGCCGGTGAAATATTCAGAAAACGATGAGTTGATGGAATGTGCTGTCTGCCACAAAAAAGAAAACAGTAAAACTGCTTGTGAGAACGGTCACTACATATGCAATGAATGCCACACACAAGGGTTGGATAGCATTATAAGTGTATGCCTTGCTGAAACCTCGAAGAATCCTATAGAGATTATTCAAAAGATGATGGCACTGCCGCTCTGTCATATGCATGGTCCCGAACACCATGTGATGGTTGGTTCGGCATTGCTCACCGCATATAAGAACGCCGGTGGTGATATTGATCTTATAAAAACACTTTCCGAGATGCAGGCCAGAGGGAAAAAGGTTCCCGGCGGAGCTTGCGGCTTTTGGGGCGCTTGCGGTGCAGGTGTGAGTGCAGGAATGTTCGTGTCCATTGTAACAGGTGCTACTCCGCTTGCAAATGAGGCGTGGGGCTTATCAAACAAAATGACATCCTCTGCCCTTGGTGCAATCGGTGATGTTGGCGGTCCCCGTTGCTGTAAGCGTGACTCTTATATTTCTATTATAAAGGCTGTAGAATTTACAAAAGAACACCTTGGCGTAGAAATGGAGCTTGGCGAAATAAAGTGTGTACATTCGGCACAAAACAATCAATGTATCGGTGTGAGGTGTCCGTTCAAATGAAGAAGAAAGTAGCTTTTATCTGCATACACAACTCCTGTCGAAGTCAGATTGCAGAGGCACTCGGAAAGAATCTGCGCGGTGATGAGTTCGATTTCTATTCGGCGGGAACGGAAACGAAGCCTGAGATTAATCAGGATGCCGTAAGACTTATGAGAGAGCTTTACGGCATTGATATGGTACAGACACAATACAGCAAGACTTTTGATAAAATTCCCACACCGGATATTGCTGTATCTATGGGCTGTGACGTTGGCTGTCCTTTCATAGGCAGAGCATTTGATGATAATTGGGGGCTGCCGGATCCCACGGGAAAAAGTGATGCGGATTTTATAAATGTCATTAAGCAGATAGAGATTAAAATAAAAAGTATAAGATAAACAAATACAAATTTACCGACTTGCAAAACATCAACCCCTGACCTTCTTAAATGAAAGTCAGGGGCGTTTTTATGCCGTAAACATAATTTACAAATTAACTAAAAAGAATATTGAATTAAGGGCGCAAAGGTAGTATAATTTTTTATAATAATAAAATCAAGGAGAAAATTATGAAGAAGCAGGAACTGATAAGCACCGCTAAAGGTGCATTGGCAAAGCTTAAAACCAACTGGAAAACACCGCCCGAAGGCTACTATGTGTCTTACCGTGAGTTTTTATCCTATGCCCTCGGTAACGGCTCAACATCATTCATAAGCGTGCTTACTGCATGGGCAGCAATTACAATAAATGCACCTATGATGATAAGCTACTTTAAAATTTCATCAGGCTTTGTTTTCGTTGCAGGTATCATCAGCTCGGTTTTAGGCCTTATAAGAGCACCGATACTTTCGATGATTATTGACAATTCCAATTCTAAAAAGGGTAAGTTCAAGCCCTTCTTGTTACCCTCGGCAATTCTTACTGTGCTTTTCTTCGTGTTCATACCTTTTATTCCCGAAGAGCTTAACAGCAGGGAGCTTTTCGCATTCACTATTCCGTCTATTCCTATTTTTGATGTTGAAGAATCACATATAAGCATTTCAGTCGGTGTGGCACTTATGTTTGCTCTTATTCAGATAGGTACCTTTTTTCAGTCACTTTTATCCCAGTGCCTTGTTGGTATTGAGCAGACAATTTCACCTGTTTCACAGGAGCGAGCAAATATCACTGCACTCAAGGGAATTGTCTCATATATGCCTGCATCAATCGTAAATATTATCATTCCTCTTGTTGCAGGTATTGCTTTTGCAGGCAGTGACAATCCGATGAATAACATTGTCCTTTACCGTTTTGCGTTCCCTATCTGCGGTGTGGGCGGTATTCTCTTCGTTCTGTTTGCTTACTTCGGCACAGAGGAAAGAACTGTTGTACATAACGATTTTGTGTCTAAAGTAAAGCTTTGGGAAGGTACGGCACAGCTTTTCAGAAACAAATACTTCTGGATTACAACCATCTTTTATGTCGCCGTTGCAGTCCGTGGCAATATCAATATGTATATGTGGATTTGTAACTATGCAATCGGCGGTTCAAAGGGTGCCTTTGCTCTTACTCTCTGCAATGCAATCCTCAACAGTGCGCTTGTACCCGCAATGCTCATAGGTCCTCTCCTTATCAAGAAAATGGGTAAAAGAAATGTGATGCTTATGTCAACAGCAGGCTTTCTGGTTATGGCAGTTATGCAGCTTTTTACGCTTAAAAGTCCCTATCTTATGCTTGTTGCGGTGCTGTT
The DNA here is from genome assembly GCA_045652065.1 of Acutalibacteraceae bacterium. Lineage (GTDB taxonomy): Bacteria > Bacillota > Clostridia > Oscillospirales > Acutalibacteraceae > RUG806. The sequence goes on along the minus strand of JAZRTO010000115.1, from coordinate 873 downwards.
TCAGAATCTCTTTAACGGACTTTCCTATGTTGTGGGTATTATGTGTCCCGATGCTCTTGACTATCAGCAGTGGAAAACAGGCAAGCGGCTCGAAGGCTTCTGGCAGAACACAAGCGGATTTATACAGACCCTTTTCGGCTTCTTCACAACTGCCCTTATGCCCATATTTATGTCAATCGGCGGTGTTGGCTTCGGTGATAATATCGACGTTGCACTCAAAGACCCGGTTGTTATGGAAAACACCTTCAGAAGCGTAACTTGGCTCGGAATTATAGCTGCTGTGTTTACAGTTGTACCCATCTGCTTCTATGACCTTTCAGAGAAAAAACACGCTGATATTATCCGTGCACTTCGTATAAGAGCAGCAGTTGAAAATTACAAAAACAACGACCTCAGTGAGGAAGACAAGGCTTCTCTTGCAGAAATAGTTGAATATGCAAATAAAGAGAATAATGAGCTTGTTCTTGACGAACTTTCAAAGCATTCCTGCATTGCTGAAATTACTCAGTAAACATTACAACTTGAACGGAGGTTCTGCTTATGAATCGTAAAAGCATAGCAGACAGGCCTAACATTTTAATCATTAACCCCGATCAGATGCGAGCCGATGTTCTTCATCACCTCGGCAACGAGGCTTCCTATACACCTAACCTTGACGAATTAGGTTTTGACGGCGTTTCTTTTAAGAATGCCTTTTGTCAGAATCCTGTTTGTGTGCCGAGCCGTTGCTCATTTATGACGGGGCTTTACCCTCACACCAAGGGTCACAGAACAATGTCCTATCTTCTCCACGAGGATGAGGAGAATCTCTTCTCGGATATGAAAAATGCAGGCTATTACACCGTATCCTCTACCCGAGGTGACCTGATGGCA
>JAZRTO010000114.1:0-44033 GCA_045652065.1 Acutalibacteraceae bacterium | reverse complement strand
AGAAACAGAAACGCCTCCCTTTCGGTAGGTGTCTCTGTTTTCTTTAACGGATAGAAACAGAAACGCCTCCCTTTCGGTAGGTGTCTCTGTTTTCTTTAACGGATAGAAACAGAAACGCCTCCCGCACGGGGAGGTATTTCTGTTTGTAAAGGATATAAGAGAAAGATGGGGTAAATGCTAAAAGAAAGGGGTAAAATGAAAATTATCTGAATTTATATACTTTTCATGCGGCAGTATCGTTTGACACTGTCTTTTTTACTACGGGCTTTACGGGAGTGTATACAACTCTCTCGTTGAGCTTTGCACGGCGCATATATTCTTTCTTTGCACGGCTTCTTCTGATTTTTCTGAGAACTGCAAAAATAATTTTGTCCTCAAAAGCCACAAAGCGTTCCTCGTGCATAATGCCCCAGGCAATAAATAATGTAAATAAAACCTCGATAACTATAATAATAGAAAGTGTAGTTGACATAATATTCATCCTTTCAGAACTATTCGAACATTTGTTTTGTTTCTGTGATTGTATTGTACAACATTAATTTTTGTTTGTCAACACAAATGTTCGAAAAATGTCGATTTGCAGTCCCTTGAATGGGACACATATTATCAACTTGTGTTCTTGGCTATGAATATACCACAACATATTGTGGTTGTCAACCTGTTCTACAAAAATAGTCTGTTCGGTAAATAATAAATTTTTTTTCGATTCTGTTCGTTTTTTTTCTTGACATACATTGTAAAATGCTGTCTGTCGCAAAATGTAATATCTGAAGTTCTCATTATTTCATCCACTCTTCAGGTCTTTCAAGACCTACAGCTCCGCGAAGTATCCTTCTTGCATCAGCCGCAGAAAGAATATCGTTTGATTCTACCCTTGCAGCAATGTACCGGGGAGATTCTTTTTCATAGTCCTCAAGTCCTACTGCGGTACGAAGTGCAAGACGTGCATCAGTAGAAGTTACTGTACCGTCACCGTCAACATCACCATAGGCAACGATAGTATATTCAGATTTATCGGGGAACACAAGCACAAAGCCTGTACCTGCCTCGGTGTCCTTGGGAGCATCCTTCAGCACATTGCCCGATGCATCCTTAAGATATGAGCCCTCAGGCGCAAGAGCAATTACTTCTGAAGAATCAACACCTGCAACAAGCTTTATAAGATCTCCGTCAAGCTTTGCTTTTTTGCTGTCCGTAAATTTCATCTCAATTTTCGGAATTTCCTTATGACCGCTTATGTATTTTTTGCAGTTATTACAGTAAACTCCCTTTGTATAGCCTACACTTTCCGTTGTAGCAGGAATTTTCTTATGCTCAGTTGTGTCAGAATGAGAGCAAACAACCGTTACAGAAACAGAGTCCTTGTATGTTTTTCCTTTATAGGTAATTTCTGCGGTTACTACAGCCTTACCGGACTTGCTTCCGATGATTTTTCCGTCCTTCACAATTACCGCATCCGATGAGCTTTTCAACAAAACAGCTTGTCCTGTAGGCTTAGTTATAATTTCAGGTGTTACAGATTCATTATCTGAAATTTTTATTTCCGTCTGATTAAAAGTAACCGAAGGAGATTTCACTTTAACCTTAACCTGTGCAGAAAAATCCTTGTATGTAACAGTTACGGTTTTTGTTCCTGCCTTTTCAGAAGAAAAGCCTGAAAACTTCAGCCCATCAGACAGAGCTTTTTTGCTTCCGTCAGAAAATACCGCCTTTACTGTAATTCCCTTGGAATCAAAGCTGTCACCTATATAATAAGCTTTTTCGTCTGATGCAACAATCTCAATACCTGTCATAACGGCAGCCGGCACATCAAGCTTGATTTTTTTACGGGAAAGCTGAGAAACATTACCTCCGGGAGGCTCGTTATTTATATCGCATACAATATACTCGTCTTCAACAGTAAAGCCAAAAACATTGAAGCCCGATTTTAATTCAGGAGCATAAATTTTCTTTGTTTTTCCGTTTGATATTGTATACTTATAAACACCATCATCAAGGGAGTAATACAATTCACCGCCCGCTGACGACAAACGTGAGAAATTTCCGTTCCAATATGAAAACTGACCTGAATACCATATCCTCTCAATATCAGCAAGCTCTTTTTTATCTGTAAGGCACATAAGCTTACCTGTTTTATTGTTAATATAATAAATCTTTCCGCCAACAAGCTGAAACTCTGCCTCAGACTCCTGCCAGAAATATTCATCATATTTTGTATCCTCGGGAGTATCATCATAGTCATATGCTCTGTGATCGGAATTGAAGAGGCCTTCAGTTGACCGAAGGAAATTGTCGTGTCTGACACCGCCGGCAACACCTCTTTGTCCGTAGCCCCAGTCTATATCATCTCGTGTAACATCAACGTGGTAGGGAATGTCATCTATATATACAATATTCCAGGCATGATCAAGACTTTGTGATGCACAGTAATAGTTATCTATTCCCACACGGCGCAAAAGATACATATATGCCATTGTATATCCCTGACATACAGCCGAACGGTTAACAAAAGCACCGTAAGCGGTATATTCGGTACCCCCAAGCTCCTCGTAACAGTACTGTATATACCCACAAAGTCTGTCGTGAAGAAGAAGCGCCTTATACTCATCACTCAATGCCTTATTTCCTTCTATTCCGTAAAGAAGTCTGTCAGCCGCTGCTTCAAACTCATTAAAGCACTTTTTGTATTCCTGCTCGGTATCTGCAAACGAACGGTAAGATATAATTATCTCTGTAATCATTCCGTCATATAACGTAAAGCTGATTCCGTCCACATTAAATGCCTCCGGCATACCGTACCATATCAGATCGCTTAAATTGGTATATAACTGCTGCGAGATACTTAAAGAAGTCAAATCAATGTGAGACTCAGCTTTTTTGATAAACTTAAGAAGATACTGTCTCAGCTCTTCAACATCTGTAGCCTCAGCAAGAGTTTCCTCCTGCTCCTTGTACTCATAAGGAGATTTACTTAACTGAGGGTAGTCTGTATCCGTCACACTTGTGTCGGCAGAAACGGAAAAAATAAGGCATTCCGCAGCCACCGCAACAGCAATAAGCAGACATATAAATTTCTTCAATTTCATATTATCACCCGGATTTTTATAGTCATTTTAAGTTTAACACAGCATCTCTTCTGTTTCAATGAAAAATTTTTACACAAAAATACGGCGGCAGAGATACTGACCTCTGTCACCGCATTTTTTAGCTGATTATTGTTAAATAATTTCTTGAGCTTTGTGAAATCAAGCCGTTTTTATTTAACCTTTACACTCTTGACTGTACTCCAGGCTGAATATACTGTGCCACTGTCAGTTTTGGTGTAGGCTCTAACCTTAAAGTAGTAGGTCTTGCCGCTTGTGAGCTTAGATTTTGAGCCCTTTACTACATTTACCTTGTAGGAATCGACCTTCTTATACTCGCCGTTCTTTTTTGTAGCGTAGTAAACCTGATATCCGCTTTCACCCGTTACATTTGACCATGAAAGAGCCGCGGTACCCTTCTTTGTTGATGTTACCTTAAGGGTCGGTGTCTTTGCCTTGGTTGCAGTTTCAAAAATGGGAGAGTATGCACCCATAATCGTGCCGTCATCCTTGGTGAAAGCTCTTACCTTGAACTTGTACTTTGTGCCGGCCTTAAGCTTTGAAATCTTAAGACTTGTACCTGTTACATCCTTGACCTTTTCATACTTTTTGGTCTTGGTGTTATACTGATAAATTCTGTAGCCCTCAGCACCTGTTACCTTGTTCCACTTAAGAGTGATTGTTGTGGTAGTCTGTGTAGCAGTAACCTTACTTGTTGCCTTAGGCGCAATTGTGTAGGTAAGCTTCTTTGTACCGCTGTACTTGCCCTTGAAGGTAATGGTTACTGTGTATTTCCCGGGAGCCTTTCTGCCGCTTTCGTACTTAACAGTGAAATCGGTATCATTCTTAAGAGTGTTGCCCTTGCTGTCCTTTACAGTAACAGAAGGTGTCTGCACCTTGCCGTTGTAGGTGTACTCTGTCTTTGAAAGCTTGATGGTCTTAGGATAGTAAACCGTTGTGGTCTTGGAAACATATCCACAGACTGAGCACTTTGTTTCAACCTTACCATTCTTCTTAAGGGTAGCCTTGGTAGTTACTGTCTTATATGTGTGCTTAATTGTACGCGTTGCCTTACATACATTACAGCTCTTGTCACAGGCATTGGTATACTTATGTGCAGACGAATTTATTGCTATTTCCTTGTGACCGGAAGCATATCTTCCGCAATCATTGCAATATATACCTGCAGTATAACCGACCTTTGAACAGGTTGCCTTTACCTCTGCCACTGTTTTTGTGTTTTTGTGCTCTCCGTGGAAATGTATATTTGCAGCATCTATCGATTCCCGATGCTCATCTATATCAATTTCACTCCACTGCTCTTTTGTTCCGCCATAGTATATATCTGAAAGATTATCGCACCACAAAAAAGCATCAAATCCGATAGAAGTTACAGTTTCCGGAATTGAGACACTTTTTAATTCGCGACAATTAAGAAATGTATCATCGTTAATACAGGTTACAGAATTCGGAATATCAATTGACTCAAGCGACGTACACCCCGCGAAAGCACCCCCATCGATGGATGTTACGGAATCCGGAATTGATATAGTTTTAAGATTTCCGCAAAGTTCAAAGGCCATCCTGCCGATACTTGTAACTGTTTCCGGTATACTGATATCGGTCAAGGCTGAACAACCGGCAAACATTTCAGGCCCAATCTCAGTTACAGAATCCCTAATGGTAGCACTAACAAGAGAGACGCAATAATAGAAAACACCATTTCCCATAGATGTTACAGAATTAGATAATGTTACACTTTTCAGAGATTTACAGGATGAAAATGCATAATTACCGATTGAAGTCACGGAATCCGGAATAATTAAATCTTCAATGCCAGAGTAGGAAAATGCATTTCCGGCAATTGTAGTAACAGAATCGGGGAGATCAATATTTTTCAATGCATAACAGTCTGCAAAAGCACCGGTTCCGATGGTTGCTACCTTCTGTCCGATACTGATATCCGCAAGTGATATACAACCTGTAAATGAGAATGCACCGACAGAAGTAACAGAATTACCGATTATGACTTTTTTAATGCTTTCACGGGCACTGCTCCAAGGGCAGGCAACCATCAGATAGTTTTCCATTTCTCCTGTTCCTGAAATTGTAAGTGTATCCTTGTTATCAAGGGACCAGGTAAGGTTTTCTCCGCATTTTCCTGAAGCAACAATATCAGCTGCCGTAGCATCAGGAAAAACTTTGGCTGCTGTAGTCTCTGTTTTTGTAAGGCATAACACACCCACCATCAATACCGCAACAAACAATGAAAGAAAAAGCTTTGAATATTTCTTCAACATAAAATAACCTCCGGCAGTTCAACTTCTATAAGGATATATTACAAAATCCCTGGTTTCTTGTCAATCAAAAAACCGGGGAAAGCTATATCATATATATCAATCAGGGATTAAAACCGCCGCTGACAACAATCTTGTTATCAAGCACAACCCTTGTGCTGTCAACTGCGGAGCCTGCGAATTTATAACTCTTGCAAAAATTTGGTCTTGGTGTTATATTAGAAGCATAATAAAAAGTTTTGAAGGTGATGAGAAAATGATTTCAAAAATAATTGCAATTATAATGAGCGTTGTTGCTGTTCTTCCCACTCCCATTCAGATGTTTTTCTCTGAAATGGAGCTGAAGTACGAGCTTTCTCAGGGTAATTACGAAAGTCCCTACATTGTAAGACCTCTCGGGGATATAACGGTAAACGGCATATCAATTGACGAATACGCGGTTGTTACTCCCGACGGTGACATATACACCAAGGCAGCTGCAACTCTTTCAGAGGAATTCTATAAGGCTTGCGGCAAGAAAATTTACACATCCGAAAATGCCCAAAAGGCATTTGTAATCAATGAAGCTCTCAATGCCGACGATACCTTCACACTCAGGGTTGAAAACGGCAATATCTATATTACGGGTAGCGCCAATGTGGGAATTTCAAGAGGTATTGCCGCATTCGCTGACGAAGTTCTTCTGAAGGCCGAAGCAAGCTTCGACTTCGCAGACGGCTACGAATACACCAAAACCTTTACAGACTATGTAACATATGAGCAGTTCGGTGCAATTGGTGACGGCGATGCAGATGATTCTGAAGCCATCGTAAAAGCACACGAATATGCAAACGAGAACAATTTGAGTGTACTTGCAAATGAAACCGCAGTATACTACATCGGCGGTGCAAACAGAACCGCTGTAATCAAGACCAACACCGACTGGTCAACAGCTCAATTTGTAATCGATGACACAAATGTTGAAAAAATAGGCGCTTGGGTGTTCAATGTTGCTCCCTCAAAGAGCTCATATTCAATAACCGACAAGGTTTCTCCTCTTACTATGGATGCAACAAATATCGGCACAACACTCCCCGAAGAAAGCCTCGTTGTACTTACCGATTCTAATGTAAAGCGCTATATCCGTAAGGGTGCAAACCAGAATTCAGGCAGCAATCAGTCAGATGTTATTCTTGTTGATAAAAACGGTAACATCTCCCCCGACACTCCCCTTATCTGGGACTTTAATGCAGTTACAGGTGCTACGGTTTATCCCGTTGACACCGAAACCCTTACAATAAAGGGCGGACGCTTTACTACTATTGCAAATGCGGCACCCTCCGAATACACCTACTATGCAAGAGGTATTCAGGTAAGACGTTCAAACACAGTTATCGACGGAATTTATCACGATGTTATAGGAGAAGGCAAAACAGGTGCTCCATATTCAGCATTCGTAAGCCTTTCGTGCTGTGCAGATGTAACAGTAAAGAACGGCACATTCACAGGTCACAAGAAATATGCAACTATAGGCTCTGCAGGTACTTCTGTACAGATGGGCACTTACGATATCGGTGCTGCCACATCCGTAAATGCAAAATTCATTAACTGCAAGCAGACAAATGACATTACAAACGGCGATTACTGGGGTATTGCAGGTACCAACTACTGCAAGAATCTCACCTATGACGGATGTGCATTCTCCCGTTTTGATGCTCATCAGGGTGTTCTTAATGCAACAATCAAAAATTCCGTTCTCGGCCACCACGGAATAAAGCTTATCGGTATGGGAACCGCACTTATTGAAAACACAACAGTTGTTTCTTCAAGCTTTGTTGATCTTCGTGCAGACTACGGCTCAACCTGGAACGGTGATCTTATCATCCGCAACTGTAAATTCTACCCCACCGGTATTGAAAACAATATTGTCAATGCAGAAAACTCCGAGGATCACGATTTCGGATATACCTGCTATATGCCCCAGAGAATTGAAATTGACGGCTTATTCGTTCATAGTGCCGGCTTCAACTTCCTCTTCTCAATGGTTAATTCAAAGCATCTTACAAAGTTCTACGATGCTGAATATCCTGTCGTAGCACCCAAGGAAATTACAGTTCGCAATTTCAGCGACCTGACTCTCGGCAAGCTTTTCGTATCTCCCAATACAGCAATATTTGAGGTAGATCTTTTAGCATAAAAAATGCGCATCTGAAAAAAACATAAAACAAACTGACCATTAACATAAAAACTCCGCTTACCTTCCGGTAAACGGAGTTTTTTTATGAAAGCCAATTTTCAAACTTTAATTAACTTTATTTAACCCTTACACTCTTGACTGTACTCCAAGCTGAATATACAGTACCGCTGTCGGTCTTTGTATATGCTCTTACCTTGAAGTAATAGGTCTTGCCGCTTGTAAGCTTAGATTTTGAGCCCTTTACTACATTTACCTTGTAGGAATCGACCTTCTTATACTCGCCGTTCTTTTTGGTAGCGTAGTAAACCTGATATCCGCTTTCGCCCGTTACATTAGTCCATGAAAGAGCTGCTGTACCCTTCTTTGTTGATGTTACCTTAAGGGTAGGTGTCTTTGCTTTGGTTGCGGTTTCAAAAATGGGGGAATATGCGCCCATAATTGTGCCGTCATCCTTGGTGAAGGCTCTTACCTTGAACTTATATTCTGTGCCGGCCTTAAGCTTTGAAATCTTAAGGCTTGTGCCTGTTACATCCTTGACCTTTTCATACTTTTTGGTCTTGGTGTTGTACTGATAAATTCTGTAGCCCTCAGCACCCGTTACCTTGTTCCACTTAAGTGTAATGGTTGTGGTAGTCGAGGTAGCAGTAACCTTGGTAGTCACACGGGGGGCAATGGTATAAGTTAACTTCTTTGTTCCGCTGTACTTGCCCTTGAAGGTTATTGTTACTGTGTACTTTCCGGGAAGCTTTCTTCCGCTTTCGTACTTAACAGTGTAATCGGTATCCTTCTTAAGTGTATTACCGTTACTGTCTTCTACGGTGACAGAAGGTGTCTGCACCTTGCCGTTGTAGGTGTACTCTGTCTTTGAAAGCTTTATTGTCTTGGGATAGTAAACAGTTGTGGTCTTTGAAACATATCCGCAAACTGAGCACTTTGTTTCAACCTTACCGTTCTTTGTAAGAGCAGCCTTTGTGGTTACTGTTTCATAGGTATGTGTCTTGTTCGATAATGCTTTATTCTCCTTATATACACATCCGTTTTGTGTGCATTTTCTTTCAGAAACACCCTGCTTCACACAGGTTGATTCCTTAGTTGCATTCCAATCTGAAAGTGTATGCGCAGCATATGCCAATGCTTTAGCTTCCGTATATGTGCAGTTTTTTGTTATACATTTTCTTTCTACAATTCCCTGTTTAATACAGGTGGAGGCTTCCTTTGTAATCCAATCAGAAAAATTATGCCCCTTTGCCTTTAACTCTTCACTATCAATAACTCCGCAGTTTGGTACAATACATTTGCGTGTTCTTTCTCCGGCTGATGTGCAGCTTGCAGCATTGGTAACTGTCCATGAACCATACTGATGTCCTGTGGCACTTACTGAAACCTTATCAACATAATAGCATCCGTCACGTTTGCAGGCTCTTTGCTGCTCACCGTCTGTTGTACAGCTTGCTTTTGTTACAAGTAAAAGTTCCGAAAAATCATGATTGAGCTTCGGTATGGTTGTTGTTACATCAAGACGACAGCCTGTGTCTGTACAGCGAAGTGTCTCATATCCGTCAGTAGTACAGGTAGGGTCGGCAGATGAAAGCTTCTCTCCTGTATGTGTATGTGTTTTCTGGTCAAAAGCAACTGTATTGTTGCTTCCCACCCATTGCTGTGCATAAGACCCGGAGGGGGTATATACTGTCAGGTTGTAAATCATAAAAAAAGCATTGTAGCCTAAGCTTCCCACCGAGTCAGGAATATTTATTGTAAAACTATTATTAGTACGACCAAATGCATACGTGTCGATAGTTTTTACACCTTCTGCAAGATAAACAAAGCTGAGTGAAGAACACAGGTCAAAAACCTCCATGCCGATATACCTCACTTCTCCGTGAACAATAACCTCCGTTATGGATTTGTTTTTGTAAAAAGCCCGGTACCCTATACCTACAACAGGTTTGCCGTCAAGATGGGTAGGGATGACAACTCTTCCGCCGGGCCCCGAATAACCGGCAATTTCAACACCGCCTGAAACATTGTTATAGGTATAATTTCCTGATGCAATTGCAGCTTCTGCTTTTACAGGTGCGATTGACCCGGAAACAGCTGTAAACAGCAGCATGAAAGCTACAAGTAAAGATAAATGCTTTTTCAAAGAATCTGTGCACAATTTTAGGTTTTTTGCCTTGTCCATTTTTTATACCTCCGAATAATAGTTTTTGCACTTATGTTTTTTGATAACTCGCAAGCATTAAGCTTTATGAATAACCTAAAAACAAAAAGCGCGCAGCAATTAAAGCTGCGCACGAAAAACACACACTTCAATTGCTGCTACACAAAGTTTAATATTCAAGAGAACAAAAAACGACGAAGAATGCGTTTTTACCAAAATAAAAACACAGATCTCTTGAAAAAATTATTGACTTTGTGTAGCAACATTATTCTATCACATTATTCTTTTGATTGCAACCAAAAAACGGATATAAGCCGAAGCCTATATCCGAGAAGATTATTTCATTTTTTCCTGAAGGAATTTTACTGCCAGACCGATATCTCTTGCAGGATCATCGCCTACTTCTCTTTCGATAGTAAGGAAGCCCTTATAGCCGATATCGTTAAGTGCTGCAAGGTATTTGTCCCAGGGCACACTTCCCTCTCCGAGGGGTACCTCCTCAAATGAGGGAGCAGTTACGAGAGCATCGTCGTGCTTGATGCCGTAGATGAACTCGGGATCCTTGAAATAGTGCATTACACCGTCCTTTGCGTGAGTGTGAACAATATAGTCCTTAAGATTATGTACTGCACCTGCAGGGTCATCACCTGTTACCATAACAAGGTTTGCAGGGTCAAGGTTTACACCAACACCCGTTGAGCCGAGAGTATCAAGGAAATTTTTAAGAACAAGTGAGGTTTCGGGGCCTGTTTCAACAGCAAAATGTGCCTCAATTGAGTCTGCATAACGTGCAAGCTCACCACAGGCATCCTGCATAATCTTAAAACGGGGATGCTCCTTATCCTCGGGAACAACACCTATGTGTGTTGTTACAATGTCTGTTTCAAGATCCTTTGCAAGGTCAAGGATTCTCTTTGACTTTTCAATAAGCTCGGGATTCATTTCGGGACGGTAAAAGCCGCAGCCAAGGTCTCCGCAGAGAGCGGAAATTACAAGACCGTTATCCTTTACAAGCTTCAGAAATTCCTTTCTCTTTTCGGGACTCATATTTTCGGGAGCCATTTCTCCTCTTGTGGAATAAACCTGAATACCCTTTGCGCCAAGCTCAGCAGCCTTCTTGACTGCTGTGGGAATATCTGTTCTGAATGAATTTATTATTATACCTATAGGAAAACTATACATGGGAATCACCTTTTATTTTAATTTATTATCTATCCGTCAAGTGCGGAAAAGCAAATATTTACGGATTAGTGGTACTTCGGTAAATAGTCTCCGTGTGCTTCAATAAGGTCATCGCAAAGGCTGATGATTTCATCAATTGAAAGCTCGGATGAGGTGTGAGGATCAAGAAGTGCAGCCTGATAAATTGCATCCTTCTTAAGTGTAACGGCAGCCTCAATTGTAAGAAGCTGAACATTTATCATAAGTCTGTTCATTGCTGCCAGCTGCTCGGGAAGATTACCCTGGTAGCAGGGCTGAATACCGTTCTTGTTTACAAGACAGGCAACCTCAACACATGCTTCTGCGGGAAGGTTGGGAATAAGACCGTGATTAATAACATTACCGCCGATTTTGTAAGCCTTATCGGTTGTAATTGCTTCCATAATATATGAAGCATATTCGTGGGTTCTTTCGTGCTTTACATCATCGGTAAGATAAATCTTTTTGTCCTCATTCCAGCGTGCAATCTGATTTACACAGCGGCGGGGATATTCGTCAAGGGGGATGTTATATTTTTCAATAAGCTCGGGATACTTTGCCTTGATGAAAAGGTTATTATATTCTGCGTTATGTTCACTGGATTCTGTACAGTAGTGACCGAAACGGCGGATATATTCATATCTTACAAGGTCATACTTATCTGTACGGTCGCCGTTTAATACATCAATAGCTCTCTTTCTGATTTCGGGATAAAGGTCTGTGCCGTCTGCATCTTCAATTTCAAGAAGCCAGCCCATATGGTTTATACCTGCAATTTTTTCTCTGATAGGCTCTGTAAAAGGAATACCCAGGTCATTAAGAAGTCCTCTTGAGCAGGACTGAACACTGTGGCAGAGACCTACAGTCTTGATGGGAGTAAAACGCTCCATATAGCCTGCAAGCTGAGCCATAGGATTTGTATAGTTAAGGAAATATGCATTGGGACATACCTCTGCCATATCATCTGCAAAATCCTTAAGAACAGGAATTGTACGGAGAGCTCTGAAAATCCCGCCGATACCGTTTGAGTCAGCAATTGTCTGACGAAGACCATATTTCTTGGGCACTTCAAAGTCAATAACGGTGCAGGGCTCATAAAGACCTACCTGAATTGCATTTACAACGAAATCTGAACCTCTTAAGGCTTCCTTTCTGTTTTCAACACCGAGATGCTTTGTAACAACAGCTCTTGATTCGTTGATATTTTTGTTAAGGGAACAAATCATTATATATGATTCTTCAAGACGCTGAGCATCAATGTCATAAAGAGAAATTTCACATTCGCGAAGAGCAGGAGTCAGCATAACATCGCCTAAAACATTCTTTGCAAATACGGTGCTTCCTGCACCCATAAAGGTTATTTTCATTTGTTTACCTCCCGTAGGAAAAAAATTAAAGTCATAGACTGAGAGCCTATGACTTTAGTTTACTTTAATAAATATTATCCGTCAAGATATTATTCAAATTCTTCCTGCTTTTTTCTCATTGTCAGGAAAAGAACTGCACCTGAAATAATAACAACAAAGAAAAGTATAAGAAGGAAGCCGATGGGGGTACCGTTACCAATCTGCTGAGGCACCGTATCCGTAATATTATATTCGGGTTCAACCCCGGGGGCTACATAGGGCTCTGTTACCTGAGGATCTGCAATTACGGGAACGGTTATAATTTCCTGAGGAATATAATTCTGGAAGGTAGTGGTTTCCTGAGGAATTATAACGGGAGCTGTTGTAGGCTCTGTGTAAGCAGTTGTGGTTTCCTGAGGAGCCGCTGTGCTAACCTCTGTTCTTGTTGTTGTTTCCTCACGGACAGCAGTAGTGGTTTCCTCTGCGGTTGTGGTTTCAAGAGTGCCATTCTCCATATCAGCAATTATCTGATTTCTCTCTGTATAGGGCGCAACCTTATTAATCTTTGCCGCTGTCTTCAATTCCTTATTTACGCCCACAAAGGAAACGGGAATAAGGTCAGCAAGAGCTACCGCTGCAATGGGAGTAAGATGGGCACCGTCTGAGGTAAAGGAGGGACAAAGAGCATAGGGGTCCGCAGGATTTGAAAGAAGCGAACAATCGATATAACCGTCGACATATATATTCTTCTTTGTCCAACGGGTAAGCTCATCACACATATCCTGCATTTCCTGCGTCCAGACAACGTCGCCTGTCTGTCCGAGGAAGGCTCTTTCATAGCCCTTCCATGAGGTTTTTGTAAAGAAATAAATCTTGATACCCTTTTCATGGGCACGCTTTATAAGATCCTTATATCCATTGATGATATCATCAGTTGAATAATGGGGAACCTCATCTCCCATTGATTTTGAAAACTGGTGGAGAATATCATTAAGACCGATTTTAACAAAAATGTATTTTACTCCTGAAATATCAAGAGCATCACGCTGGAATCTGTCAACAAGCGCCTCGCCGTAAAGATTACCTACAATACCCGTACCGTCACTTAAAAGCTTATTTGCAATAACAGCCTGATTTACAACACTGATGTTTGTAATTCCGCCTGCCACAAGCTTTTCTGCAAAGTAGTAGTACGCATTGTTAACAAGAGTGGAGTCACCGATAAAAACAGCAACATCCTTTTTTTCTCCGAAAGAAGCAGTATCTATCTGGCAAAGGAAGGGGGTTGTATGATAAGTGATTGTACTGGCATCAAGCTTGATTTCTCTGGGCATACTGATGCTTTCCTTATTACACTGAGAGCCACCAACAATACCCATACCCATAAAGGTTCTTGCATTTGAAAGACCTGCTGACGTGATGTATGTGGCATTCTTAAAAAAGAGACTGACACTTATTGCATCAAGGGACTCTGTAACAAAATCCACAGCATCAGACCACAAAGTTTCACCGGCAGGAATAGAAACAGAGGCTTCCCCGTTAAAGGTTATGGGGGTTGCACTACCTGCATCAATGGCAGCATTGCCGTCACCTGCGGTTTTTGCTACAGTTGCCTCGTTTATGATTACGGGGATATCACCGTGCTCATTTGAGAATCTGAACCGAAGCTGCTCACCGCCTGTACCGACCTTAAGCTCAATTCTCACGGTGCTCCCGGCAGGAATAATATCCTGAACACTAAGACTCGCAAGAGATATTGAAGAGTCTACAATGCTGGTAGCCCAGGCACATGCCCATTCATTTGCTGCATTTGCAACAACAAAAAGATTACCCATTACAGGTACAAACAATATTAAAGCCGCCAGGATTAAAGACACAACTTTGGAAAGCTTTTTCATAGGTTTTTCGTCCTTTTAATAATTTCGCAATAATTATATAACATTTACAATCATTTTTCAATATTAGTATAAAATAAAATTTGTGAAATCTTTACCTTATCTGCAATTTTTAAGCTGTTCATCTGTAGGAAGATAATCGGGAACAGAGCAGCAGGGATATGAGGGAGGTGTTCCGTCTGAAAGCCAGAAGGGAGAAAGGGTATCATCTCTGTATTTATCTCTGTCCTCTTTTTTTCTGAAATCAGGAACATCAAAGGGACGGCTTCCCTCCATTATACTTCTGTGAGCAAGGATTGCCACACTCGAAAGAGCAGTTGCAAAATACACATCAAACTGATGAGGCTTTTTGTTTCTTATGCTTTCAAAAAATGCCTTGATAACAAGAAAATCACCGCCGCCGTGACCTGCATTTTTAATCTGCCGGGCGTCCTCATCGTTAAGTTCGGGAACATAGAAGTTGACTGCTTCCTTTCCCTCGGGAATCTGCCAATCATTGTAACGAAGCATCACCTTGTCCGTGCCTCTTACATTTTCAATCTGTCCTTTTTCACAGCAAAGGCGATAGGAATTCCCGTGAGCGCCGAATGCCGCACAGCCGGTCACCTTAAAAACTGAGTCGTCATCGTTGAGAATTGAAATAATTGCAGCAACGTCAGCCACGTGAGATGCCGTAGGACAATCAGCAGGCAAGGGTGCATATACAGGCATAGCCGTAACTCTTTTCGGGAATGAGCCCGCCACAGACATTATGGGAGCAAGAGAGTGGGTTATGTAATATGAACGGGGCAGGAAATTTCTCCAGTGCTTTTCATAGGGACGCACCGACAATACTACGGAAGTATCATACCAGTCTATAGGATGATTATATTCACCCTCTGCGTAATAAATCTTACCGAGGGTTCCTCCTTCATACACACGCTTCATTTCACGGTTGAAATCCATAAAGGGATAATTTTCGGCAAGCATATATATGGCTGTGCTTTTTTCTGCAGCCTCACAGAGTCTTACACCCTCTGCCATAGTACCGTTTGAGACACATTCGCTTAAAACATTTATATTTTTCTCAAGGCATTTTATTGCATAATAAGCGTGCTCAGGGAAGAAATTTGCAAGAATAACCGCATCCATAGGATGGTTTATAAATTCGTCAAAATCCGAATAAACCGAAGCACCCGAAATATCATTCTCCATATTATTAAGATACTCTGTATCCTTTTCACAGACAGCAACAATCTCACCGCCGTTATAACGGATTTCATCAATAAAGCTGCTGCCTCGTCTTAACCCGAAAATACCTATGCGAATCTTTTCCATAACATCACCTTTTTTATACAATCATTAATATCAAAAGTGCAGCAAAGGAAACAGCCACTCCGACAATCTCTCTTT
This sequence comes from Acutalibacteraceae bacterium, assembly GCA_045652065.1. Taxonomy (GTDB): domain Bacteria; phylum Bacillota; class Clostridia; order Oscillospirales; family Acutalibacteraceae; genus RUG806. Next base: position 28,483 of record JAZRTO010000114.1, on the reverse strand, counting down.
TTGAGGGTTTGTTTTTTGTAAAGAAGCTGATTACGGTGGAAATTATCATAACACCGCCCGTAACAAAGGGGTACTGCGCGGAAGCAGGAAGATGTGCAAGAGCAATAAGAAGAAGATAGTTTCCTACTCTGCAAAGCACTCCGTAGCCACCCATACTGACAATTGCCTTTTTGGTAAGCTTTTTGCTCTCCCCTTTAATAAACGGAAGAAAAACAAGACAGATAACAAGGGCTGTCAAAGCTATGAGCATCGAGTAGCCTGCGGCAGAGGTCTTTTCGTAGGGTGCATTCTGGAAAATTGTAGAAAGCACCCCCGACATACCGTTTAGTATAAATACACCCATATAATAGATGTAACCCGACTTTTTTGCACCTTTATCCGATGAAAGAAAAAGCGAAAGAAGCAAAAGCACATAGCAAACGGCTTTACCTATAGTCAGCTCTTCATTGTAAAACAAAATTCCCACAACCGAGGGAAGAATCATTCCGCCCAGCATTGAAAACATGGAATACAGAGAAAGATTTATCCGTCCCAGGGATTTAAGACTGAAATATGTATATCCGATGGAATCAAGAGCGGCCAAAAATGCCATAAAAAGTGAAAAACCGGTAAACTCAAACTTAAATCCGTTGATTATAAAAAGGATAATGAAGCCAACAAGGGACGAGCCTGCAGAAAAAACAAACATCGCCCGAAGTCCGTTTCCGTACTCCTTTTCAAATATTCCGTTGAACAGAAACTGGAAGCTGAACATAGTCACAGCCGCCAGCAAAATACCGTAATATATCATTTTTATTTCCTTTTGCTGAGTAGCCAATCAGCTAATTCTGCTTTATATGTATAGTCCCATGCATTATGGTTCACACCGGGAAGTCTTGTATAAATATATTCCTTGCCTGCCGCTTGAAGCTTCTCGGCAATCTCATCGGAATAGAACACATTGACTACAGTATCGGCGTCACCGTGTATCATCCATACGGGCATAGTAATGCTTTCTGCATTCCAGGGCATACCGCCTCCGCAGCAGGGAGCGATAGCAGCAAACAAATCCTGCCTTGCCATAGCCGTAAGCCAGGTTCCGTAGCCACCCATACTGATACCCGTAAGATAGACCCGTGTTTTATCAGCCTTATAAAACTCAATTTTTTCTTCAATGAATTTAATGATTGATTCAACTTTTGCTGTCCAGAAGGTCTCATTAGGACACTGGGGCATTACAAAAATGCACTCTCTGTCATTACCCTTGAGAAACTCCGAAAAGCCGTGAACATCCACAAGGGAAAGCTCGTCCTTTCCGTTTCCTCTCTCCCCTGCTCCGTGCAGCTGAAATACAATGGGAAGCCCCTCTTTCATATTTTCAGGGGAATATTCAACGTAACTGAAAATCTCGTTTTCAGTATATTCTTTTCTTATCATATTAAAGCTCCTTTTCTATAAGCTCTTCAATGCTGACTGTAATGCAGTCGGCTATTTCTTTTATTGATACAACACCGTTTTCCATTGCATATGAATAAAATTCTTTAATCATAGCTTCATCATTTACATTGTCCCCTACGGCAATAATATCTTCCTTTTTACCGCCCACAAGGTCAAGAAGCTTATATATTCCCTGAGCCTTATCCATACCGGCAGGCACAATATCAATACACGTACCGTTCTGAAGAGGATTGAGATATTTACCGTAGCGCTCGCTGATAAGCCCCGTTACACGGGCAGCTTCCTCAAAATCGGTACAAGCCGTACTTATCTGATTAAATGAAAACAATCTTTTGTGAGGATCATAATCAATCCCCTCTTCCTCGGGAAAAGCATTGTTTCTTATACGAAGAAACTCCTCACCGCAGAAAAATACAAAGGGACAGTCCAGAGAAAAAATAAATTCCGCAAGCTCGTTTCCTATATCCTCATTACAACGGATGTCACTGACAATGTTGTAATCCTTGTCCGTTATAACGGCACCGTTGCAGGCAAGAAGGAAATCTACGGGTATATTGTTTTTCTGCAGCTCTTCATAAAATTCCTTCTGTCTTCCGCTGACAACACAGAAAAGATTGCCCTGTTCCTTCCATTTTTTTATGGCTTCAAGCTTTCTGTCTGTAATACCCCCGTGATTGAGAGTACCGTCATAGTCACTGCAAATAATTTTCATATCATAATGCCTCAAACATATCCGCCATTTTTCTTACAGCATTATATAGGTCCTTTATACCGTCAGCCACATTGGTTGCGTCAAACTTTTTTAAATAGCTGTCTGCTTCAAGAGTGAAATAACCACCGTAATTTATATCCTTGAGTGCCCTTACAACCTTGTCAAAATCAATATTCATTGAATATGGAATCTGATGGGAGTCGTGCCACATATCATTATCGTGAATGTGAAGTGCCTGAAGTGAGTCCCCAAGGGTATGTATCATTTTTTCGGCAGTAGTGTCAAGACCCTTCATTTCAGCATGTCCTATATCAAGACAGGCAACAAGGAACGGGTCATTTACGGCATCAATATGTGCCCTGAAATTATCGTGATGTGAACAGGCAGCTGCTTTTGCGCAGTCCTTTTTGTCATCCCAGTTCCACATATTTTCCGTGGCAATTTTTACATTGTGCTCTTTAGCAAAGGGAAGCAGCTCAAGATACATCTCAGCATTTTCCTCGGGAGATTTATTGTTATCGGGATGAATTACACAGATTTCTCCCCCTGCCTCTGCGGTACATTCAATGGCCCTTTTAAGATGGTCTCTGATGGGTTTTACCTTCACGGGGAAGGGTGCGTGTGCCTGATTACAGACAATTCCGTTATCAAGACCTATTCTTTTCAGTTTTCTTGCGAAAGCAAGATAATCATTACCTGCAAGAGGATGAGAATTCGGGGCAAGGCAATTGTTGTCCCAGTCAAATTTACACATATCGAACATTGAAAAATCCCAGGCATCAAAGCCTGCTTTTGCAATTAACTCAACAGCCTTTTCTTCACCTACAAGATGTGAAGCCACCTCAATCTGTGTTGAAACCTTCATAAGTACACCGCCTTTATTTTTTATTTATATTCCTCAATCACCTTGAGCACTGCGCCTTCAAAGGCTTCATCCATCATTTTCTGAAGATCGGGTATCATAGCCTCCACCTCTCTTGCATACTGGAGTGTAGGACGGGTTCTGGGATGTCTGGGAGTGAATACCGTACAGCAGTCCTCATAAGGACGTATAGATATATCAAAGGCATCTATTTTTCTCGAAATTACAACAATTTCATTTTTGTCCATACCGATACAGGGACGGAAAACGGGAAGTGTGGCACACTCATCAGTACACTTGAGTGCATGGATAGTCTGGCTTGCAACCTGACCGAGGCTTTCTCCCGTAATAAGAGCATCAGCACCCTGCCACTGAGCAATACGGGAAGCAAGCTGCATCATAACACGTCTCATTGTAACCGTAAACATCTCCTCGGGACAATAATCTCTTATAGCCTCCTGCAATTTTGTAAAGGGAACGGTAAAGAGATTTATTCTGCCCGAATACATTGAAACCTTACCCAGCAGCTCGTGAACCTTCATCTCTGCAAGCTCCGATGTATAGGGAGGAGAAGCAAAATGAACAGCAGTAAGGCGTACACCTCTTTTTGCCATCATATATGCTGCAACAGGAGAGTCAATGCCGCCCGAAATGAGAATACAGGCTCTGCCGGCTGTTCCTGTAGGCATACCGCCGGCACCGGGAAGCTGTCTGCCGTGAATGTAAACTCCGTTATCTCTTACTTCAACTGCTACTGTTACCTCGGGATTATGAACATCCACCTTAAGACCTCTTATTTTTGAAAGAAGGAAGCCGCCTACCTCGTTACAGATCTCAGGAGACTTGAGGGGGAAATTCTTATCGGCTCTTTTTGCTGTTACCTTAAAGGTCTTTGCAAACATCAGTTCATCCTTAAGATATTCATAAGCCGTATTTCTTATAATATCAATATCCTTTTCGCACACTGCGGCACGTGCAATGCCTACAGTACCGAAAACCTTGCCTATTCTTGAAACTGCTTCGTCAAGGTCAGCATCTGAACTTTCGGGAGTAACAACAATTGTTGACTGAGCCTTTCGGTAAGTAAATTCACCAAGGGAAGAAATTCTTTCCTTGATATTTTTGATAAGCATATCCTCAAAGGTTGAGCGGTTAAGTCCCTTGAGAGCTAATTCACCGTCTTTAAGTAAAATAATTTCCTTCATTTTGTACCTCTTATGTAATTAAAGTTTTGTTCTTATATTTTTTATGGCATCATTTACGGCAGAAACGAAGATATCAACCTCTTCATAGGTTGTGTATTTTGAAAAGCTGACTCTTATTGCGGAATCTATAAGATTTCCGCCCACTCCGAGAACAGACAGAACCTCGCTTCTGTGTCCCTTTTTACAGGCAGAGCCTGCGGAAACAAAAATCCTTAACTCGGACAGATAGTTTATAAGCACCTGAGAGGGTATTCCCGTTACCGACATATTAACAATGTAAGGAAGCGCATCCTTCGGGGAATTTATGTGGATTCTGGGGTTATCCTTAAAGTGAGAAAGCATATAGTCTCTCAGTCTTGCAGTTTCAGTCAACTGCTTTTGTATATTGGGAAAGCTGTTTACTGCGGCTGCAAAGCCTGCAATTGCGGGAAGGGCTTCCGTTCCCGAAAACAGACCGTTCTCCTGACCGCCGCCGAAAATTACGGGCTTTATATTTTTTGCATTTTTTCCTATGTAAAGTGCTCCGACTCCCTTTGGAGCGTGCACCTTATGGCCGCTGACCGTGAGAAGATCAATTCCCATTTTTGAAGGCTTTACGGGAAGCTTTCCGAAGCCCTGAATTGCATCAACATGAATAAGAGCCGGAGAAGAAACTCTTTTAACGGCACGGGAAATCATTTCCACGGGATTTATTGCACCCGTCTCGTTGTTTACAAGCATACAGGAAACAAGAATTGTATTCTTATTCACAACGTCCAGAAGCTCCATAGGATCAAAGCTGCCGTCCTTCGTAGGTGTCAGCCTTATAACCTGAAAGCCACGGTCCTGAAGCTCATCCATACATCTTGCAACAGAGGGATGCTCAAGCTTTGTTGTAATAATGCGGTTACCCATTTTTTTACGTGCATTTACGGCACCGAAAATTGCGGTATTGTTTGCAAGTGTTCCCGAATGGGAAAAATATATTTCCGTGGGGTCGGCTCCGAGTGCATCGGCCAGTGCTTTTCTTGAATTTTCAAGCACTGTTTTTGCCTTAACCCCGAAGGAATGTACCGCTGAAGGATTTCCGTAAACCTCCGTCATCACGGAAAGTGCTGCAGAGGCGGCTTCGGGACAAACCCTTGTGGTAGCGGAATTATCAAGATAGATTTCCAAATGTGTTTCACCCTTTAATAGTGTTACCGATCGCCAATACGATAACATATTTTGCATTACATTACATTATACTGTGAAACTGCGAAACTGTAAACAATTTTTTGAATATAATCGGTCAATATGTCCATAATATCAACGATATGAACTTTTGCAGAGGGTGAAAAAATGAAAAGAAGAAAAAAAATCAGAATAAGAGCTTTTCTTACGGCACTTATTATGATTCTCGGCATATGGGGAGCCGTAGGGAATATTACGGCAATGGGCTACAGAAGAGAAATTGATCTCAGTAATCAGAATTCTCTGTTTCAGCTTTGCGAATATATGGACAGCATTGAAACCTCGCTCATAAAAAGTACCTATGCTGCCTCAGGAGAAATGCTCGGCAGTATAACTTACCGCCTGCAAAGAGATACTGCAGGAGCAAAGGAAAGCCTTTCAAATCTTAATTCGGGAGAAACCGCACTTTCGGGCACATATAAATTTCTTTCGCAGGTGGGAGATTTTACTGCATATCTCAGCAAAAAAGCTCTGAAGGGTGAGGAAATAACAAAATCGGAAAGAGAAGCATTAAGGGAGCTGTCTACTCTTGCGGCAGGTCTTTCACTGAAGTTTCAGCATATGGGCGACCTTTTATCCGCGGATTATTTTACCTTCGATGAAATTTCCGAAAATCTTGTGGGCTCCTCCGGAGCAAGCGAGAACACGGTTTCCTATCTTGATTCAATTTCCGATGCGGAAGAGACCTTCGGAAATTACCCCACACTTATTTACGACGGTCCCTTTTCCGATAATATTCTGAATAAGGAATCTGCTCTTCTTAAAAGCAGTCAGGAAATTACCCGCGAGCAGGCAAGGGAAATTGCGGCAAAGCTCATCGGAGCTGAAATAAAACTGCTGGTTGAGGAAGAGGATACAGACGGAAAGCTTGCAGCCTTTTGCTTCAGAACCGATTTATACAGTATTTCCGTAACTAAAAAGGGGGGCTATCCGCTTGAAATGATTTCCTTCATTACAGCAGGAGAAGAGAAGCTCACCAGAGCTGATGCGGAAAATACTGCAAAAAACTTTCTTCGGGATAACGGCTTTCCCGATATGGTGTCCACTTACGCAGCAGTTTCTGACGGCATATGTACAGTAAACTTTGCATATAAGCAAGGCTCCTTTATCTGCTATCCCGATCTCATAAAGGTAAGTGTAAGTCTTTCAGACGGAAGAATAACAGCGTTTGAGTCTGCAGATTACCTTATGAATCACAAGGAAAGGGATATCCCGCCCTTCGGTATTACTCCGGAAAAGGCTATGGAAAACACCATAGGCAGCATAACAAAGGTATCAGCAGCTGTTATACCAGAAAAAAACGGCAATGAAAGATACACCTATGAGCTTCTTTGTGAAGACACCGACGGACAGCACATTCTTGTGTACAAGGATATCGAAACGGGTGAAGAGGTTGATATACTGATTCTTCTTTACTCCGACAACGGAACATTAACAAAATAGAAAGGATTTTTTTATGAAAAAGCTTATTATTTCTCTCACAGCGGTTTTAACTATCACTGCCTTGTGCTTCACCTCCTGCAGAAAGGACGGCACGGCAACCTATACTACCAAAGCGCCCGAAACAACAACGAAGACACCTGATGTTACAAGCAGAATCCGTAATGATTTAACGGAAGCAGCAACGGACATGTCTGAAATTGTTTCGGAGGGAATTACCGATATGTCGGAAATGGTTTCAGACGGACTCACGGAAGCATCGGAAAAGGTTTCAGAGGCAGGAGAAAAGATTTCCGAAAAGCTCAGCGAAGCTGCTGAGGATATGTCCTCACGTATGAGCGATATGAGATAATTTTTTGCAGGAGAGAAGCTTCCTCTTTCGCGACAGGAAAAAACACGGACAGAGAGCAGTCCATTCACTGTTCCCTGTCCGATTTTATTTTTAGTTTTCCGTCTGCTTTCTGCATTTCATAGTAAGTGTATAGAACACAACAAACAAGATAAATGCAATAAGGGTGAGAAGAAGTATGGTAAGACCGCCTGCGTTCCATTTTTCCGTAAAATCAGCCATTGACTTTACTCCCTCAAAGGGAAGCTCATCATCGGTAAAGAAGTATACTATAGCAGTAGCAAGGAAATAACCGAAGGCTGTCTTTTGTGCGAATACTGCAGGAGTTTTTCCGAAAGGCATTTTTTCTTCCTTAAGAAGTCCCTTCTGAAGAATAAAGCAGATAACACCTGCAATAACGGTCAGCACAACTGCAATAATTGTACCCATTGTATCCTCATCCTCGCAAAGCCCTGCCTCAAACATATGTGTACCGATTCGCATACCGAGAGGTCTCATTACCGTAAGACATAACATATAGGTAAGTACAAGTCCCGAAATATACACATAATGAAGCTTTCTGTTCTTTACGGGAAGCACGGGAGTGAAGGGCTCTTCTTCAATATATTTCTTCGGGATGCACTGTAAGATAAGCATAATACCGAAACCGAGAAGGAAGCCCGTGAAGAATTCCCACAATGACCAGGCAGGTGCCTTAAGCCACATAGGCACTTCACCTACGGAAGGAAGAATACCTCTGTCAGAATCTATTATAAGGAACACGTCAGCAATTGTAATTGAAAGTGCGCAAACGGTGTTTATAAGAAGCGAAACAATACCCGTCAGCTTGTCCTTAAGAATTACAAGGGCGGTAAGGGATGTAAAGAGTGCACCGAAGGCTGCGGACATAACATCAATACTTGTAAAGTAGTTTCTTGCAAAAGGAATCTTCTTCGCCCAGGAAGCCGAGCCGAATTCCTTTATATAAGCCATCATAGGTGATAAATCTATACCTCTGTCGGCAAATCCCTCTTCGCAGAAAGCCACAGCCTCGGGATGTACGGCTTCAAGAATAAAGTGTGAAAGAGAGAAACGGAAAATTGTTTCCGTGACATAAAATACTGCAATTAAAATTGCATAGTGCTTTATTGTATATTTCTTTTCTGAGAAAAGCGAGCCTACAATAACTGCAAACAAGGGCATCCAGCCAAAGCCCAAAAACAGCATCATAAAAAGACCGTGCACAGGATTTATTTCAACTATTCTTGCTGCTTCCTCTCCCGTAAATGCAGCGGTGCTTGTAAGGTAACCCTCCATCTGGGAATTAAGCGTTCCCCATCCGCCGTTTGTAATACCCAGGAAAAATACTGCTAAAGGCAGCATCTCGTAATTCATCTTTTTTCTTTCACCAAAAACAGCATAAATGAAAAGAATGAGCATTACACCCACAGCAAACATACCCCACATGGAGCCCCAGCCGTGGTCACCTCTTACTCTCCACATAAATCCCGTCATAATGGCGCAGGTAATAACGGAAAAAATCTTTCCCGCAAGAGACATATTGCCGTTTTGCAGCTTTGTCATATTTCCAACTCCCCGAAAAATAATATAATTCTATACTAACATACATTGGGAGAAAGTCAATAACTGACATTAAAATACCTTAATCCTCTTCCATATATTTATTAAGCTGATCTTCTCGCCTTTTGATAAGCTCTCTTTCCGGAATAGCTACATAAATACAATTTTTACAGCTTCCCATTATATCAAGTTCCGTTTCTTCAAGAATACATTCTCCCCCTGAGTAATATATGCAAAAGTGATTTTCACAAAACATAACAAGTCCCCCCGATTAACATATCAGTCAATTGACATCTTGTGAATGTCAATTCTCAATCAAATATAACATATAATCCCATTATTAACAAGCACTGAATGTCAAAACGGAGGAATTTTTTATGTTCATTAACAAGGCCGCTGACGGTCTTAACAATGTCTGCGGCAGAAACATTGCAAAGCTTCGCCTTGAACAAGGTTTTTCCCAAAGAGAACTTGCCGACAGAATGCAGCTTGTAGGAATTGATATTGATAAAAATGCAATTCAGCGAATTGAATGCGGCAAAAGATTTGTAACCGACATAGAAATTATTGCTTTTGCAAAAGTCTTCAACATTGATTTTAGTGATTTGCTTACTCTATAAATATAAAACATTATCGCAATAAAACCTGCAGACACCATGTTCTGCAGGTTTTTTATTTTAATAGAGTATTTCACTGTAATGTCTTTTTGATGCTTCAAATGAATATCTGATATCCTCATTCGTAACGATGTCAATTAACTCACCCGTTCTCTTATCAAAAGAAGCAACTCCTGACTCCCCATCAGAGAAAACATAAATCTTGTCACCGATGAATGTAGCACGGCTGACGGAATCGCCGCCCATTAACAGATATGCGTTATCAAGCATCAGCTTTTTATCCTTGACACTGACAGCCAAAGCACCCGTATAAAATTTGTAGTAATTGGAAATATCATAGTCCTCATTTGCCCAGTTGGCATAAGTCACAAGAAAGGAGCTCTCCGTTACACTGCAAAAAGCCTTAGATTCCGTTCCTATCTGTGAAGTAGGGAATGTCAACGAATCAATTTCCTTCGGAGCCGTAGGATCTGTTACATCAAACAGACTTATTTTGCTGCTGCCGTCAGTACCTGTTTCGGTACCGCCCACACCTATTCCCACAAGAAGACCGTTTCCTACGGGATGAAGATATGAAGAGAAGCCGGGAAGCTTCACCTCACCCTTTACCTCGGGCTTTTCGGGATTTGTAAGGTCAATTACAAACAATGGGTCGGTCTGTACAAATGTCACAACATAAGCGATGTTTCCCATAAAGCGTGCGGATTTAATCTGCTCACCCTTGGCAAGTCCCGTAAGCTCTCCGACCTTGCCGAGATTTTCATCAAATACATATATGCAGTTTTCATTATCCGGAGCCGTTACTGCAACACGAAGGAAACCTTTATACTCATCTATTGAGTAGCTGTTAAGAATACTGCCATTGAATTCCGTACGGCACTTTATATCCGCAGCATTACCCGAAATGTCAGCCTTTGTGATTGTAGTGCAAACATTTTCTGCAGATATCATTATACCGTTCATAATTCTTGAGCCTGAGGCTGCAGTATTGTTATAATCAACCTTGTGTCCTATAACATAAAGCGTATCCTTTGTGCAGTAAGTATCACTTACATTTCCCAGGTATGAAGAAACCGCAGGGTTCTTTTCAAGGTCAGAAAGGTCAACCTTTGCAATATTCACGTAGGTTTCGGGGTTATCCTCAGGCGAATACACTATGCAGTCACAGGGAACGGAGTATTTCATTTCACCATTGTACACAACGGGAAGAAGGTCATTGTCATCTGTTGATTCAAATTTGTCAACAATGGAATATCTCGTTACAAGAACAAGTGAGGAATCAATGATTCTTGAGGACACGTAGTTTCCGTCAAGGGCAATTTCCTTCAGAAGTCTGGGGGAGGCTTTATCGGCAATATCATAAATCATTATTCCCGATGTGCCTGATTTTGAGCGGTATTTTTCAAAATTGTAACGAGAAAAACCGACAATGAGATAATTTTCATAGACATACAGTCCTGAGAAGTAAATATTTTCACCGTTACCCTCTGAGCTCATATACTTTTCTTTACCCTCATAAACACTTTTGAGAGTACCGTCTGCCTCCGCTTTTACAATACGAAGGCGCATACCGTATTTATCAATACAGTATAGATACTGTCCGTCGGTAATAAAGATATCGGCTTCATTGACTCCGTGTTCACGAAGATTCACTTCACCGTAATTACCTGCGGATGTTCCTGTTGTAACATCTGTCGCAGCGCCGTTGTAAGAAGGAGTGGCAGCAGGGACACCAATCATATCTTCACCCTTCAGTTCTACATTGCCGCCATTAACAACTGACTGTGAATACTCATAGGCATAAAAATAATTCTTGTTGCTTTCCGTATATTCCTTTGCATATGCTCTTATAAAGGAAAGCAACTCATCATAGCTTTCAGCGGTACTGTTGTCAGGGGATACTGTAGTTTCAGTTGTTCCTTCGGGCACAAAATCTCTGCTGCTGAAAAACAAGGCACCCGTTATCATAAGACAGGCAGCTACACCTACTGCAACAAATCGGCGGACGATTCCTTTTTTAGATTTGTTTTTTCTTGCAGTTTCGGATTCAATCAGCTTTATTATATTTTCCTTTGAAAGACTTTCGGGAAGATTTATTTCACCTTTAAGCTGTTCTCTTAAAAAATCGAGATTTTCTTTTTCGTTAAACATCGTTTTCACCTTCTAACTGTGTTTTCAGCTTTTTAAGAAGCCGTGAAAGGGAGGAGCGGACAGTGGAGGGGTTCATTTCTAAAATTGAAGCGATTTCATTTGAATTGTATCCTTCAAAAACGGACAGAATAATTATGGATTTTTCTTTAGGAGCAAGATTATCAAGAAGCTCCATAACACCTGTTTCATCGATAATATGAGTTTCATCGGAAAAAACAGCGCAGGTTTCCGTGGGGACTTCAAAGGCTCTGCTCTTGTGTCCTGCAATTTTCATACATTCGTTATAAAGAATCTTGAAAAACCAGGATTTGAAGCTTTCATCCTTTTTAAGGTCTCCTATTTTTCTGAATGCCGAAAGTGCAGCATTCTGCACGGCATCCTCTGCATCAAAGGTATCCTTCAGAGTATAAAGTGCAAAGCGGTAAAGCTCTTTTGCCCAAAGAGAGTATAGCTCACCGAAAGCCTGAGAACTTCCTTTTTTTGCAGATTTTATTAATTTTTTCATTTCCTGTCCGTCCATAAAATCAGCCCTTCCGATTATTAGATAGCAAAAAGAGGAAAAGTGTTGCAGAAAAATGAAAATTATTTATTTTTTGATTGAATTTTCTGACAGAGAGTGGTATCATCAATATTGTGTTCAAAAACCGACAATATGTTTAAGAAAAGAGTTAATTATGACTAAAACGACAGAAGACAGAAGAACAAGATACAGCAAGCGTATTATAAGAGAAAGCCTATTCCAATTAATGAAAGAGAAGCCCCTAAATAAAATTTCCGTTACGGAAATCTGCAAAACTGCAGATGTGAACAGAAGTACATTTTATTCCTACTATACAGACATTTACGATTTACACGAAAAAATTATCGGTGAATTTTTCTTTGTTCAGGAAAATGTTATCAAGCATATACGGGAATCCATTAAAAACAAGGCTGCCCTCAGCGAATTTTCATATTCCGATTTTTATAATATTGTATACTATTATCTTAAAACCGTCAAAGATAATATGGATTTATACAAATTCATTTTCAGTCAGAATTCAAGCAATACTGTTCACACAAGCTTCGGTAAAGCCACCTACCACACAATAAGAGAGGTGCTCAATCCCCTTATTGAGGAAACACGTGCCATAGAATTAGGAAAGGCATTTACCTTTGTTGCAGGAGGCACAACTGCTTTTATTATGAAATGGGTAGAAAATGATTGCGGCACCACCGTTGAAGAAGAAGCAGAATATCTGGCAAAATACTATTACAGCACATTCAAGGCACACACAATGAACATATAAATACAAATTTTTTTGCTTATCTGAAAAATGGCTGAGGCAGTCCCGGACTGTCTCAGCCGTATTTATTTCACTTTAAAACACCGGAGAATCGACACATCACAGTCGGTATACCATAAGTCAAAGCAAGAAAAGCTACAGAAATAAAAAAAAGTAAAAACAACTCAGACACAGGCCGTAAACAGAATTCCCATAACTGCATCTTCTTCTAAATCTGTCTTTAATACTGCTAAATTTCAACAGTAAATAAAACAAGCTCCTTTTCTCTTTCAAAAAGCACATAAGCCTTTTTTCCGTCGTGAGAAAGTGCAATGTCACTGTAGGCTGCCGTTTCGCTTAAGAGCAGACTCTCCGATACCGAAAAATCGGAAGCCAGCTTTTTAATGGTAAGATTTTTTCTCTCGGTACGGGAATTACAGTTTGTAAAAAGAAAACCGTCTTGAAAAGCAGCAAATCCTGCACAGCATACGGGGTCAGGAAGATTTTCTCTCAATACAATATTTTCAAGAGAAAAATCATCACTCAGGAAAGCTGTGGCTCGGCATTTTTTCTCCCCTTCATGGCGGATATTTGCAAAAACTCTGCCGTCAGGAAGCTCTGCCAGGGAAAATTCACTGGGATCGGAAAGTTCATCTGAAATTTTTCCCAAATTCCAGGTTTTTCCTTTATCACGGGAATAAAGTATTGCAATAACCGATGGGTGATGGCTTTCTTTATCCTTCTTATTGTATGCTAACCATACGGGGACAAGAAGCTCACCTGTTGATAATGCTATTCCGTGAGTAGGCCCTATTGCAATGCAGGACCAGAAAAATTCTCCCGTCTGTTCTCTTATTTTGTCCGTAAGCTCTTCAGGGCTTGTCCAGCTGTCTCCTGCATCGTAGCTTTTCATATAGAAAACACGGCGGTAGTTTACACAATAAAGAAAATGCAGGGTATCCCCATCAGCTATCATCAGAGGATTATTTACGGTATCCCTGTCGTTACCCGATACAAGGATTTTTGTTTCAGACCGTACATTGCCACTGTCAGAGAATCTTTTCATTCCGATATCAATTACCGACCAATCGCTGTCTCCCTTTCTTAATTCACAATAAGCAATTACATCCCCCGAAAATAAAGTGACAATTCCGGGGATTCTTGCCCTTTTATAAAGATCGGGCGAAAAAGCCGTTAATGTTCTGATTACTTTCATAAATATTCTCCCAAGAAAAAACAGAGTTTCCCGAAGGAAACTCTGTTTTTATCAGTCGAGTATACCGTACTGTGCTTCAAGATTCTTAATGAAATCTGTAACTGCACCGCCTGTAGTCTTATCAAGAAAAACAAAAAGCTTGATAATCTTAACAAGAAACTTAATAAAATCTACCATAATGAAAATCTCCTTTTGTATATATTTCGGCCCGAGCCGCTGTTAACGAAGTAAAATTTATTTTATCTCACCGAGAAGCTCAAAGTATTCGCCTACAAGGTATGAACCTATGTGCTTACCTACAGAGAGAACCTCGTCAGCAATTTCTTCACCGATGATATGTCCCATAAATGCAAAGTTGTTATCTGTAAGAACATAACCGATTTCATCATTTGCAAGGGAAATACAATATACGTCAACACCTTCAACGGAATTGAAGAGGCTGTCATACTGCCACTCTGTACCGTCCCAGTTTGTATTGTTTGTAATGTCTGTGCCCCAGAAGGTTTCGGGATAGAATTCACCGGGGAACATAGCGAAGCCCACACGGTTGCCGAATTCGATATAACCCATCTCTGTTGCCATAACAGCAGCTGCACCGTCGGTAAATATACGGTTATTTACGAGATTGATTTCGCATGCAAGAGTAAGAATGCTGTTCTCGGGAGCGATAAAGAGCTCTCTGTGCTTGACATTGAGCACGGGAGCAAGCTCCTCTGAATAGTCACCGCCGAGAATGAGCTTTGCAAATGCTTCACCGAGAGTCTTTGCAGCAGCACCCTTTGCTTCCCACTCTGTAAGGCCTGTTTCGTCAACCTCAATATCACGGGACAGCTGACCGAGAGCACCTGCAACCATCATAAAGTTAGCACCAGACTGAGCCTTGATATAATTATCAAGATGATAAATATAGTCAGAGCTTACAAGACCGTTGCTTGCAGAGAAGGATGTAGGATGGCAGCTGATGTCAGCAACATATGTAGCCTCGCTTCCTGAAGCAGGAACAAAGTATAAAACTGCTGTATCGGGAATGTCTTCCTTTGCTATAAGGTCGCGCTTGTCGTGGATGATATCGGAGCAGTCAACTGCATCGTAGAAAAGCTCGCCTTCTTCCATATCTTCAATTGCATCAATTACAGCAAGTGCTGATTCATTAATGAAATGCTTCTTGAATTCATCAGCCTTTTCAAGTCCGGGATATGCAGCATCAATACCGAAGAGATTGTACACACCGCCGAGAGCAAGCTTTGTAAAGAAGCCTGTGCTTACGCCCTGAGTATCAAGAGCTGAATGTGAATGTGTAGCCATAATGTTAACGCTTGCAATTTTTATGTCCTTACCCTCGTAGTGAGAAAGAACAAGCTGTCTTATTGCTCTCGCATCAGTTGAAGTAACACCGAGAGCATCAATTGCACCGAGAACAAGAAGTCCTTCGCCGCTGCCGTCATCAACAGCAACAACGCGGATTCTCATATCATCATAAACACCTTCGGCATACTTGTTTGTAAGGTCTCTGCCGAGGTTGTATTTACCGCAGTCAATGTCTGCAGGAACAAGAGAACGGGATGCATAGCCGAGAGACCACTTGTTACCGTCAGCAGCATCTGTTGCATATGTCTCTCTTCCCTCAAGGAAGCCGATTTCCTCGGAAGAATAGTTGTCAATGTCAGTCCATGACTTGGGGTTGGGATAAATTGTGCAGATTGCCTTTACAAGCATCTCAACAACTGTGTTAAGAGTATTGTAGAAGCCCTTTGCAATCATATCCCCTGCATCCTGAAGCACTGCTTCAGCCGATGTATCAGCAGCAGAAACAGACATAACGGAGCCTGAGAAAAGCACTGTAAAGCAGAGCACAATTGCAATTATACGTGAAAATCTGTTTTTCATTGTAAAAACCTCCATAGTTTTCTATCATATATAATATTATATTAATCCGCATTCGTCAAGATTTTTCTTGCGAAGGGAAAAATACGGTGTTATACTGAAAAAAAACCAAGGAGCTGATTTTTTTGGAAAACAAACCTCTTTATATATTGACTTACGACCACGGCGGATATGTTCTGTGGGGCGACAGAGTAAAACCGAGACTTAAAGATATAAGAGAGTGGATGGAAAAATATCCGCGCCTGAGAATAGGGCTTGATTATGAATCATTCACATTTGACGAATTTATGAGACAGGATCCCGAGGTAGTCACAATGATAGGTGAGCTTCTGAAGGATTACCCCGACAGAATAGGGCTGGGCGCTACCACCTACGGACAACCTCTTTCCTTATATATTTCTGAAGAATCGAATATAAGGCAGTTGAGCTATGCCGTAAAAACAAATCTTCACTATTTCGGAATCACTCCCGATGTTTATTGTATTTCGGAATTTGCTCTTAATAACCAGTCACCCCAGATGCTGAAGCTCTGCGGCTACAAGGCAGCGATTCTGCGTTCACATGTAATGGGCTACGGCTATACGAAAACCTTTGATGTCCCCTGGGGAAACTGGGTCGGTAAGGACAAAACAGGTATTCCTGCAGTCCCCGTATATCACGGTCAGGGCCGAGGCTATAACTGTACAACCCTTGATAACTGGATTCTTTCCCGTTGGCCTGATGATACAGATATCTCTCTTGAGGATTTCAGAGAAACCTTCAAGGACTACTCCCCTCTTCTTGCATCCCGTTATGATGACCTTACCCAGCCTATAGAAAAGGTAACTGCAGAAATTGAAAAGCACGATGATTATAAATATGTGCTGTTAGAGGATATCCCTGCTCTTTACGGAGAGCCTGAACATATTCTTGATATGACAGACAACGATTTCCATTCCCAGATGCCCTGGGGCTATTGCGGAAATGAAATTTTCAACGGCTGCAGAAAGGGAGAAGCCGAAGCCGTGCAGGCAGAAAAGCTTAATGCCTTGAGCGTAATGCTGGGTGGAGCAAATCTGCAGAAAGATACCGAGGAAGCATGGAAATATATCCTTGCGGCACAGCACCACGACGTTACAATCTGCGGACTTTTAGACCTTGCAAGACGTTTTATTCCTTCATCTCTGAGCTTTTCGGAAAAGGTACAGAAAAATTCACTTGAAGAAATCGAAAAGCACTTTTCTCATAAAAATGAAAAATCTCTTTTCGTGATGAATCCCCACTCCTTCCCCGTAAAAACACTTATAAAGACGGAATGCGACGATAACCTTTTCATTGACTCAGCCGTGAGTGATATAATAATCGAAAACGGAAAAAAGATGCTTTCGGCAGAAATTTCCCTTCCGCCCCTTACAGCAAAAAGTATTCCCCTCACCAGAGAAAACAAAGAAGACAAAAACACTTCTTTTTCAGTAAATGACGAAAAAAATACGGTTACAACTCCCCTTTACATAATTTCCGTTGACAAAAACGGCATAAAAAGCATCCTGAACCGCAAAACAGGAAAAGAGATTTTCACCCATAAAAAAGGACAACTTCTTTCGGGCTTTATAAACGGCAAGGCCTGCACTTTTGAGGGAGAATATAAAATAAAGATTCAAAAAACCTCGGCGTGCATCATTTTCAAGGGACATACAGGCGATATTCCCTGTGAGCTCGCACTTACGCTTTACGGTAATAATCCCAGAATTGACTGTAAGACTTCCTGTACCGTGAAGCAAACCGACAGAATCGGAAGAACGGACATAACAGAGGGCAGACCCGTACCGCTTACCTTAAACGGACATCACCACCATGACAAGCTTTGCTTCACATTTGACCTTAATACAGAAAAGCACAGAAAAATGTACCGCGACTTGCCCTTCTCAATAGCTGAATGGGACGGACAGTTAAGAAAAACAGAGGAATACTGGTATCCGGACGACCGTATTCTTATTGATACTCCCGTATCAGACGAGGAATCATTCAATAATATTACTCATCTGCAGGGTGTTTACTGGATTGCTCTGCGCGACAGCGAAAACGGACTTGCAGTTATGAACAAGGGTTGTATGGGCAGTGCCGTACACGGAAACCGCGTCTATATCCCCCTTATTTACTCAAACGAGTATATGTGCGGAACAAAAATTATTGACGGTACGTTCGTAAATGAATTCGCTCTTCTTCCTCTCAATGCACAAATCCCCAATATTGACATTCACAAAATGTCAATGGAATATAATATGCCCGTCATAAGCCGTATTCTTGAAAAAGGTGACGGAAAATATGAAGATTTTTGCCTTGCAAAGCTTACAAGCGACAACGAGGGCACTATTCTTACTGCCCTTTATCCCGAAGACGGAAAAATCACTGCAAGAATGTGCAATTTCTCGGATAATGATGCAACTGTAACGCTCTCCGTCAACAACAAGGCAGTTACGTGCGAAAAAGACCTGCTCGGAAATGAGCTTTCTTCCGTGACCGACGGCAGATTACATCTTTCACCGTGGAAGATACTCACTGTTAACTAAAACACATAAAAAGAGGGTATCAGCCGTTCTTACGGTTGATACCCTTGATCTATGTAGTTTACTTACTGCTTGGCTCCGTTGTCGAACATCTCAAGAGTCTTTACGGTTGCTGCAAAGCAGTTTGCAATACCCTTCTTGTTCATATTGGTGTAGGTATCAAGACGGGTGTGGTAATATTTTTCAAGCTTGTGATTGAGCCCCGTAATACCTGCTGTCCGCAAGCCTGCCTGCGCAAATGCCGCAGAATCCGTTGCACCGCCCATAGGAGGTACCCAGCCCTTCTGACATGGAACATCAACAGCCTTTGCGGCTTCCATAAACAAATCAGCAATATCCTTGTCACATTTTACGGTACCGTTAAGATCACGGTAGTTTGCCATAAGATATTTGGGATCATTTATGGTATCAAAGGAATAAATGAATGTTGGAACATCATTATATTCATCCTTGTGCTTTTCTGCCCAGGCCTTTGAACCGCGAAGACCGATTTCCTCACTGCCCGTAAGAACAACACCGACCTCCGTGTTTTCAAGCTCAATACCTTCATCCTTAAGAGCTTTAAGCACGGCAATACCCATATAACAGCCTGTAAGATTATCGTTTGCACCGTCAACAACGATGTTGTAATTTTCCATAAAGCAAAGACCTATTGTAAACGGTATAAAGAGAAAACCGATAAGACCTGCCTTGATGAGAGGATCGGAAAACTCGGGAGTAAGCAGACCGAAGCCGTTCTGCGCAAGACGGATAATTGAGATTATAAGATAGAAAAGAGCACCGAGTACAACAAGAATCGCATGGGATTCAAAGCCTACACCGCCGAGAGCATAGTTTACGGGCCATTCCCAGGTAGCATCGGGGTGTCCGTTAAAAATAATTCTTCTCTTTACTTCACCATTACACTTTTTTATTGCGGTAACATTGTGACTGGTTTTCTTTTTGAACAGCGGATCAAGCGCCTTCTTATAAAGACCGAATTCAAGAATTGTAAGCGTATATGCAGCAATTATAAGCGGAATTGCAAGCACAGGAAAAAAGAAAAATGCCACAATTGCAAGAAGCACAAAAGCACATACGAAATAAACATAGCCGTAAAAAGCACGGGGAGCAACCTCAAAGGACTCTATTTTCACGTCCTCGCAGCCGCAATCGTCCCTCAGCACCTTTGCCATATATTCGCAGGATTTTTTTTCACCCTCTGAGCCGGGTTCTCTTTTTCCGCACTTTTTGATAATATGGGTTATTTCCTTTACTATGTAATCTGCTGCATTGTCCTTATTATCAATAATTTTCCTGAAATTCATTTTTCTACCCCCATTTAACAGTTTGTTAACAAAATATTAGCACAATGTTATTAATGCTGTCAACGGCAGAAAATTATTGTTCACAATTTGTTTAATTTTCAACAAAAAAAATTTATTTCCCGGTAGTCACCGGTTAAACAAATAAGATATTGAAATTTACTGAAATTCCCTTGACAACGGGATTTTTTTGTGGTATATTAATCGGGCAGTCAAAAATGACGGCACAGAAATTACTGCTTCGGGGTGTAGCGCAGTTGGGCGAAGTGGCTCACCGCTGCCGGGGGCAGATAAAGGTGAGGCACTGAGGTGAGAAAATAAGGAGTATCCGTCACGATAGTGACAGAGACGACTATATTTTCGAGGGAGAAGCGCCTGCTCACCTTTAAAATTATAAAGTTCTTCTTCAATTTTTCTGCTTCGGGGTGTAGCGCAGTTGGTAGCGCGCCTGCTTTGGGAGCAGGATGTCGGGAGTTCGAGTCTCTTCACTCCGACCAATTATCCGGGAGTATAGCTCAGCTGGGAGAGCACCTGCCTTACAAGCAGGGGGTCACAGGTTCGAGCCCTGTTGTTCCCACCACGAAAATCCTGAATGTTTTTACATTCAGGATTTTTACTTGTTACTTAATATTCTGTCAAAGGATGCTTTATATGAACTACGAAATTTATAAATCAATGGGAATCAGCGAGGCTGTGCTTTCCTACTCGGAAAAAATTCTTGACTCCCTTACAGAGCGCTTCAACAAAATTGATGAAATTGCGGAATACAATCAGGCAAAGGTCCTGAAGGCTATGCAGGACAACCGTGTCAGCGCCCAGTGCTTTGCCGGCACTACCGGGTACGGTCACGATGATATGGGCAGAGATACCCTGGAAAAGGTATATGCCGATGTTTTCCATACGGAAGCAGCTCTCGTGCGCCCCCACATAACATGCGGCACACATGCCCTTGCAATTGCACTTTCTGCAAATCTTCTTCCCGGGGACGAGCTTCTCTCACCTGTAGGCAAGCCCTACGACACTCTTGAGGAGGTTATCGGAATACGCGAATCTTCATGCTCACTTAAAGAGTACGGTGTTTCCTACCGTCAGGTTGATTTACTTCCCGACGGCACCTTTGACTATGAAAACATAAAAAAAGCAATTAACGAAAAAACAAAGCTCATTACCATTCAGCGCTCAAAGGGTTATCAGATGCGTCCCTCTTTTTCCGTTAAGCAGATTGGGGAATTAATTGCTTTCTGTAAGGAAATAAAACCCGATGTTACGGTTATGGTTGACAACTGCTATGGTGAATTCGTTGAAGAAACCGAGCCCTCAGATGTAGGTGCGGATATGATTGTCGGCTCTCTTATCAAAAATCCCGGAGGCGGTCTTGCTCCCATAGGAGGCTATATTGCAGGCACAAAAAAGTGCATTGACCGTTGCCACTACAGACTTTCTGCCCCCGGAATAGGTCAGGATGTGGGCGCAAGCCTTTCACTTCTTACAAACTTCTATCAGGGATTTTTCCTTTCTCCCACAGTAGTTTCGGGTGCGCTCAAGGGTGCAATCTTTGCCGCAAATATATATGAAAATCTCGGCTTCAAGTGTGTGCCGGACTCCAAAGAAAGCCGTCACGACATTATTCAGTCTGTTCTTCTCGGCTCAAGAGAGAGAATGTTAGCATTTGCCGAGGGCATTCAGAAAGCAGCTCCCGTTGACAGCTATGTAACTCCCATCCCCTATCCCATTCCCGGGTACAATTGCGATGTTGTTATGGCGGCAGGTGCTTTCGTGCAGGGTTCATCAATTGAGCTTTCCGCAGACGGTCCCGTAAATGAGCCTTATGCAATCTATTTCCAAGGCGGTCTTACCTGGTACCATGCAAAATTCGGCATTATGATGTCCCTACAAAGAATGTACGAACAAGAATTAGTTGAGTTGAATTAAGTTTAACCCCTGTCCCGATTTTCGGAACAGGGGAATTTTTATGCCCTTGTGAATACGTAATAGTTGGTGTCGTAGCCGCCGTAGCGCCAATCGCCGCTTTTCCACTCAATTATAAGATATTCAACATTATCTACATTTCTTATTTCATAGAAGCACGCCGACCAGTTCCATTTGCGAAGAAGATAATTTTTTGTCCAAGTAACCGTGTCATCTCCCTCGAAAACCGCATCCTCATAGACACATCTTGCTGCGCCCGAGGGAAAAAATTCAAGCTCTTTGAAATATAAATCATCCATAGGCTCTCTTTCTGTGGGAAAATCGGTCTTGTCCCAATGATAACCTAAAAATGAATGTGCAGTCCATCTGCCGATTACTCTTTCATCGTTTATAAAGGGCATATCCGTATTATCCGTTCTTGCAATATCTTTCGGGGTATATCTTTTGCTGTCAGCCTTTTTCAGTACAAGGCAGGAAGGCTTTCCTCCTCTCGTATATTCATACTCCTTAAGGCTTACGAACATATACAGGTCATCTCCGATTTCCTGAGTTTCATATTCGTTATTGACAGGGGTGTTGAGATAGCCCTTCGTCCATCTGAAAGACCAATATCTTTCACCGTCGGGGAGAAAATACAGATATTTCTGTTCACCGCCATAGAAATTTTTAACGGGGAAAAGATTATCGTAAAAATCCTCTCTTACTGCATATATTCCGATAATTTCCCACTTACCCACAACCTTTTCATCATTCACGAAAGGTAAAATTTCTTCAGGCGGGTCAATTTCCTTGTCCAGTTTTACGACCTCACAGCTTATTTCGTCATTCTCTCTTATGTACTGAGAAACACGCTGATAATCGGCTGCTTTCAGCTGTGCTTCGGCAATAGTACAGATTTCCATTGTATCACTATCATGCGGAATCCTTATAATCGCCTTACCTTTTTCAAAAATTATGTTGAGCTTTGTCATCATAAGTCTTGCCTCCTTAAGATTTTTGATTGCATTAAGGAAATAAGCCTCTTTCTTTCCGAAAATCAGGGAAATTTCTTCACCCGTTTTTTCGGATGAAATCAAATCTCTTATTTCCTGCAGGGAAAAGCCTGCATTTTTAAGTGCGGTAATGCGGTGAAAAACGAGAATCTGCTCCGAGGAATAGTATCTGTAGCCCGAAAACACATCCGTATATTCGGGCACAAGCAGCTTTTCCCTATCATAATGGCGGAGCACAGAAATTTTTGTTCCGCACATTTTCGCAAATTCTCCTATTTTCATCGCATTGTCTCCCTGCAAAAACTATAACCGTTATAAGGTACCTTACGGGGATAGTATAAACCTTAAGTTAAGGTAAGAGTCAAGGACTAATTTTAATTTTTTCGCAAATCGTCTGTTGCAGGATTGTCAATCAGCTCCCCGTCCTTAGTAAATCTTGAGCCGTGGCAGGGGCAATCCCAGGAATGCTCTTCCTTGTTGTATTTCAGGGCACACCCGAGATGAGGACATCTCGGGACTGTGGGGGTAAGAATACCCGTTACCGAATGGAAAATATTTGCAATGAGCTGAGGGTGAAGAGCACAGCGATCAGGTGCAAACACGTCGGCATAAATATTGTCTTTTCCTGTTACCATATCGGAAAGTATTCCTGCAGCAACAGCAGAGGATGTCATTCCCCACTTATTGAAGCCAGTTGCCACATAGAGGCTTTCGGAAAAATCTGAATATTTTCCGATATATGGAATACTGTCAAGACTCATACAGTCCTGAGTAGCAAAGCGGTAAGAAATACGTGCCTCGGGGAATTTTTCTCTGCAGAAATTCTCAAGAACCTTATATGCACCGCCCTTTTTTCCCGTTCTGTGATCACCGCCGCCTATAAGAAGGAGATCATTGTAATTTCTGAAAGAAAGTCCGTCTTCCTTATCTTCAAGATACATTCCGTTTACATCGGGAGTATTTTTTGCGGCAATTACGTAGGAACGGTGCTGATACAATTTCAGAGAATATGCCCCATGTTTATTAATTACGGGGAAATGGGTTGCAACAATTATATTCTCTGCCGTCACACTTCCCTTAAGGCAGCGGACTTTACCGGGTAAGAATTCTATAACCTTAGAATTTTCATAAATTTTCAGGTCTTTCGCAACAGAGAACATAAACTTAAGCGGATGAAACTGTGCCTGAGCGCCGATTTTTACCGCACCTGCACACTTTACGGGAAGCGGAATACTTTCAACAAATTCTGCCGTAACACCGAGCCTGTCATAAGCCTTTATCTCCTTTTCGATTTTTCTTCGGTCTGTACCCGAATAAATGTAAGCATCCTTTTCCTCGAAATCACAAGGATGGGCTTCTGCCATTTTTCTTATTTTTTCAATTGCATATCTGTTCACGGCAAGATATTTATATGCCTTCTCCGTACCGATACTTTTTAAGAGCTTATCATAAATAAGACCGTGCTGAAAGGTTATTTTTGCGGTTGTGTTTTTTGTGATACCGGAGCCTATGCTCTTAGCTTCAAGTAAAACACAGTCCACACCCCTGTCGGTCAGCTCTTTAAGGCACAGAACACCTGCAAGTCCTCCGCCAACAATCACAACATCGGTCTTTATGTCCTCGTTTAATTCGGGAAAATTCCCGTTTTTTGCAGTCGCACTCCATATTGAATTCAAAAAAACCACCTCCCACATATTATGTGCAGAAATTTACAAAAAATAATAATGAGGAGAAAAAGCAAAAATCCGCACTCTGTGTGCGGAAATTTTATTTTATACCTGCTCTGCTACAATAGTCCAGAACAATTTTTTTGAAATGCTCAGATTTAAAATTGTTTTTCACGTCGCTTAAATCCACATATTTTCCCGACAGTAAGTTCTGAATTATTGCCTCTGCCAAAAATGCTTCAAATATATAATCATCAGAAAAAGCGGCTTCTATGTCCGTATTCATTTCCGTATTTATGCCTTTTATTGCACTTGTGTAAATTATATTGTCCTTGCCTAAATACTCCCCCGCGCTTTTAAGGTGTTCAAGCCCTTTTCTCATATCCGAAACATTAATTCTGCCCTTATATTGAATCTCCCTTTCACCGCCGAGAAGCATATTATCTATACTCGTTTCCAAAACTCTTGCGAGATCGGGGAGAATTGCCGTATCGGGAAGTGTTTCCCCTCTTTCCCATTTGCTGACCGCCTGAAATGAAACACCTACTCTGTCCCCAAGCTCACTTTGGGTAATCCCCTTGCTTTTTCTCAACTCTGCAATCTGCCGGGCAATCTTATTTATATCCATACGTTTTCTCCTTTTTATATTCTGATACAATATTAACAGACAACAAGAAAAAAGGAAATAACCTGTTGTTTGAAATTGCAGCGCACTTTTTCAACTTGATTTTTCTGTTTTTATTTCCTTTTCGGGCACTAAAAGTGCCTTGCTACAAAATGTAGCGCGATTTTTTTCGTTTTTTTCGTGACTTTAGATCAAATAAATGTTAACATTAAACTGACAAGGCAAGCTACACCTCCTTGTCGGAAGGATGATACACAGTGAAAATATCAAAAACCCTCAAAAGACTGAGAACCGAAAAGGGAATAACTCAGGAACAGCTTTCCGAGATGCTTTTCATTTCCCGTCAGTCCGTTTCAAGCTGGGAAAATGACAGAACTCAGCCCGACATTGAAATGCTCGGTCGGCTTTCGGAAATTTTTGAGGTTTCTGTTGAAGAGCTGATATACGGCAAAAAGCGTAATGTTTCCCTTGAAACAGAAAAGCCTGATTACAACAGCACACTTATAATTGTTTTTTCAATTCTGGGGGCGCTTCTTGCAGGCACGGGAATTGTGCTTATATTTGTTACCTTCTGGCAGAAAATGCCTATGTTCTTTAAGGCAGCACTTTCTTTCCTTCCCCTTATTGCAGGGCAGATAGCCGGAATTTTTGTACTTACAAAAAAGAAAAACAAGCTTCCCTGGCACGAGGGTGCAGGTGTTTTGTGGACTGCAGGTATCGCCGCTACCCTTGCTATGATTTACAATATATTCAACCTGGATATCTATTGGCAGACATTGCTTATTATTGTAAGTATATGTATAATCCCCGTAATTCTGCTTCTCGGTGCAGTTTCCCCCGTTGCGGTTTATTACGGCTGCACAATAACCTGGTTTATATCCGAGGTTACCACAAAAAATTTCTATACAATGATTATATCTGCCATACTTTTTATAGGTGCAGGCTGTATTTATACCTCACATCTTGTAAAACGGGAGAAAAAAAGCGTACGAAGCCTTTTTGCACATTGGTGCAGTATCGCTGCTGTTACGGTTTTCACGGGATGCATAAGCTCTGCCCTCGTAGGGGATCTGATTTCACTTATTGCGGGAGCAGGTGCCGTAGGACTTTGCCTGCTTCTTATCTCTCTTAAAGAGCCTGATATATGGATGCCCTACAGAATCCCCGGACTTTTACTTACAAGTCTTATGCTTTTCGGCAGCGGAGCTGTCTACTTCGGTAATCTTGAATTAGAACCTGAAAATCTTATCTTTACGACCGCAGCATTGCTTTCGGTTATTCTTACCCTTATATCCGGTATTTTCCGCAAAACAAAAACAAAGGACAAATCCCTGACGCCTTATATTGCCGTCAGCTTCACAGCTCTTTCAGTATTTGCGACAGGTTTATATTTTATGCCTGATTTCAGCTCTCAAAGCAGTAATGACGAAATGTTTATAACCGTAATGAAGATAATTGCAATTATTGCAAATATCCTTCTTATGATTTCAGGCGGCAAGGATAAAAAGCTTCTTCCCATAAACACGGGCTTTGTTTCCGTTTCGGCTCTCACATTCCTTATCATATATCAGTCGGAGCTTTCAATGATTGTTAACGGCTTACTTCTTCTTGTATGCGGTGCAGTGCTTCTTACAATCAATTTCAGACTCTCTCGCCAAAAAGAAAAGAAGCCTGTCTCCGTAAATACACAGGAGGTGGCTGACAATGAATAAAAAAATGAAAGTACTTCTGGCGCTGACTCTCATAATTCAGCTTCTCATTCCCTCGTACCTTCTTTACCATCATTATACCGTTATGGATACTGCTCTTAACAGCGCCGAGGAATATCGTTTCAGAATCGATTCCCTTGAATTTGAAATTCCCACTGATCCCGATGCCGATTATGAATGTGAATCTGTCTATTTCAGAGTTACGGATATTGAAGCATTCTACAACAAAAAAATTGCCGTGACATTAAGTGAAGACGGCTTCCCTCAAGTGGATGAAGTTGATAATTCAAATAAATCTGACTGCTGGTTTGACTATAAGCATTACAAGCAATCCAAAAATCTTTATAAGGAAGATTTTGCTTTTAATGCTGATATAGCCGTACGCTATACACTGAATAAATTAAGAAAAGAATATGCCTGGTACAATAAAAATGATGAAGACAGAAAATATGCTTATGTTTCTGCAAAAATCTACAAGGGCAGATTCATTCCCACCGCTATATATTTTGAGGGTATCAAGGTCATAACCATAAACAATAACTGACAAAAAACAGCAGACACAGAGCCTTTTTCGGTTCCGTGTCTGTTTTTTTATTTACATTGATTTTTTATAACACTTATAATAATGGGCAATGTTAAGATCCTCGTCCATATCGAGACCGTGTGAGCCACACTCCCCGTCAATTTCGTGACAGCCGTGGTCCATTGCAAAACCAACAAGTGTGTTGTGATTCTGCCAATTTTCACGGATAAGAGAATCGAACATTCCGTAAGTCCTTGCATTTGTGCGAAGCTCAGATAAGGCTTCCTTACTTTCGGGACCGAATTTGTGCATAATTGAATCATAATTGCCGTTATATACCGCAATAAAGTCATAATTGTCTTCAATTATCAATTCAGCAGCCTTGGCGTTTACCTCTTCTACAGTGTCATAGAAGAAATAATCCATTTCTCTTTCAAGATAAATTTTAGCCATACTGTCTCCGTCGGTGCATACTATTGCTGCCTTTTTCCCTGCACGGATAAGAGCATCAAAAATTGTATCTATTGTGATAACAGGCTTTACATAAGCCTTTATTCCGTGAATATCAGGCTGCGCACCTGTATACATAGTACCGAAGCAGACAGGTGTTACGGAGGGCATAACCGAACACAGGGGCAGTCTCAGCTCTGCTCTTTCAGTTACCTCTCTTAAAAACCAGGGGTATTTCTCATCAATCCACCGGGCTATGGCATCGGGATTATACATAAAAATTCTGTCAGCCTTTTCATGCCCGAAAGCCTTTTCAACATATTCGCAAAGCTCTTTGTTTGGAGAAGCTGCATTTTCGGGAGATGCAATACCGAAAGCATAACACAAAGCACCGCAAAGAGTATCTAAAGAATTTACATTTTTCATGTTATTTTCCTCTGTTTATTCAATATGTGTCATAGTTTTATGAAATTATATCACAGTATATTCTTTTTTTCAACAAGTATAAAAAACAGGGACAATAAAAGGCTCATCACACTTTACTGTCCCGTTTTTATATTTTATGAAAGATTCTTCAGCATTTTCTCTGTAAAAGTATCCTTTTCTCTGCCCTCAAAAAGAAGATTTATAATTTTTATGGCATTCTCTCGAAGCTGTGGATTGTTTTCCGTTTCACTGAGAGCTGTCAGATGATGGTAAATGCACCATGCAAGCGGCTTTAAGGCTTGGAGCGCCACTTCCCTTTTTTCTTCTCCCGAAAGCAGGTATACAAGAGCATTTTCCCTTGCCTTATAAAGATTCGGGAGCTTCTTTGCTCCTATGAGTGCCTTT
>JAZRTO010000113.1:0-15214 GCA_045652065.1 Acutalibacteraceae bacterium | reverse complement strand
CACAGAAGAGGCAATGCTCGCATCCCTTGAAGCAAAGTTCGGTTCCAAGAAAAAGGAAATTCTTGAGCTTAACAAGGTTGCTCTTCAGAAGGGCATTGAATACGGCAAAAAGGCATTGGCATAATCAGAATAAAGACCGTTGTTTTTACAGCGGTCTTTTAGCATTAAGGAGAAGCTATGTATACTATAAGAAAATATAAGCCATCTGATAAAGAAAGACTTCGTTTTATCTGCAAGGAAACCACCTGGGATGATAACAAAACAGATGAAAACAAGCTGGACAGCGTTGCCGTGATATATAATGACTATTTCACGGAATATGAGCCGGAAAACATTTTTGTGGCAGTAAACGATGATGACATCCCTGTGGGCTATGTCATCTGTTCAAGTAATTACACTCTTTTTAAGGATAAGATGCTGAGTGTTATAAAAAACCGAGTAAAAAGCATCTATACCCCTTCCCTTCTTATGTTCTATGCTTCCCTTATTTCCGTAATGATTACAAAAAAGCCGCACAGAACACATCTGCACATCGACATTCTCCCCGAAGCGCAGAGAATGGGGCTCGGCACAAAGCTTATTGATGCCCTTTGTGAGCATCTTAAGGCAAAAAACATCAGAAATGTAAGTGTACTTACAATCAGCACGGATTCTATGGGCTACAAATTCTACACAAAATACGGTTTTTATACCGTAAGTAAAATCACTCCCACAAGAATTTCAATGACCTATGATATAAAATGAGGCTAAAATGACAGTAAAAGCAGTTCTTATTGATATAGACAATACAATATTGGATTTTGATAAATGCGCAGATGCATCAATAAAAAAATGTGCGGAGCATTTTAATATTGTGCTGCCGGAAAATTACTATGAAGTATTTTCAGAGTGCAATGATAAGCTGTGGCACCTTCTTGAGCAGGGCATTATCACAAAGCAGGATATTTACGACAGACGATGGGTTGAAATTTTCCTGAGACTCGGCATCCATGCTGACGGAATAGCTTTCGAGGAAATGTTCCGTAAAGCAATACGTAATATTACTATTCCCGTTGACGGGGCAGAAGAATTACTTAAATATCTTTCGGAGAAATATCCCGTATACTGTGCAAGCAATGCATCCCGTGAGCAGCAGGAAATAAGGCTTCATTCAATAGACTTTCATAAATACTTATCCGGATTTTTTATGTCTGAGGACATAGGCTTTCAGAAGCCTGCAAAGGAGTTTTTCTTTGCCTGCTCAAATGCTCTTTATCCCGTAAAGCCTTCAGAAATCGTTATGATAGGCGACTCCAAAAATGCTGATATAATAGGTGCAAAAAACTTCGGACTGAAAACAATATGGTTCAATTTCAGAAAAGAAACATATGACCGTTATAATTTTACCGATTACAAGGTAAACAGCCTCGACGAAATAAAAAACATAATATAACAGAAAAACCGACAGCTCCTGCACAAAGCAGAATCTGTCGGTATTTTTTCATTTAACGGGAGTAAGTGTCACTTCAATCACCGTTTCAGTTACATCCTCAAGATGAACGGTAAGCTTTCTTATATCATTAAAATCTTCGTCAAATTCGTATTTACCGCCCAGCTTTTCGGCTTTCATTACGGAAAATACACCTTCGCCCGAAAGAGTAGCCTTCAGCTGTTTTCCGTTCTTGCTGAGTATTGCTGATTTTCCGTCTTCACTTATTTCAATATCAGCCTTCGTATGCATAAACCAGTAAATTTCACTGCTTATTCTGCATGAGATAGTATCTTTTATACGAAGTGATGAGTAATTGTCAAAAAGCTCAAATTCACGGATAACACTCTTTGCCATATTCATAGAATAAGCATCCGTCATATCAAGAACACATTCAGCGCCGCCTACGGTTCCGTCTAAAGAGGCAAATGAGGCACGGGCAAGCGCGTACTGATCATCAAGGGCAAGCTTCGGATTAATTACAAGGGTATTCTGTCCCTCTGCACGCTTACAATAATTTTTCCATCTGCCCCCCGCAGGAAGACCTAAGAAATAACCGTCAGCATCATAGTTTCCGGGACCTAATTCCTCTGCCCAACGCTCACCCATTGAATCAAAAACAAAGGTTCCGATATCAAGGTCACCGTGATTTATGTAGTTATATCCGCCCTTGATTGCAGCATAGGTTGCATTTTTATCCTGATATGCACTTCTCATAACCGTCAGTGTCTGTCCCGCATGGGATTGAAGCTGTACACAAAGTGGAACATCGGAAAAATCTGCGCTGTCTGCGGTGTATTCTCTGTTATACCATAAAAGTGAAAGGGCATTTTCCTTTCCTTCTCCGTTTCGTTCAACATTTTCCGAGATATCGGGGCTGAAAGCCGAGGGCGCATCCCCCATCTGATAAACAGCAAGAAGCGGCGAATCATACTCCGAAGCATACCAATGAAGCACGGGAGTATAGAGCAGTCTGTCCTTATTGTCCCCAAAATTAAACATCGCAGTGCTTCCCGTTATGTATACCGGGAAAAAGCCCAGCTCCCGGAAACCGTCAATCTCAGACATTCCGAAATCCGTTCCGAAGAAATTTCTTGATGTTGAAATAAAGTATGCAATGGAATTCATACCCGACTGACAGTAACCGGGTCCCTCCGCATATACTCCGTCGGGTGTGAAGCTACTGAAGGCTATGGGCATATTTTTATAGCACATTGAAAGAAATTCCGCCGCTTTTTCCGGATTCTTCTCAAAAAAAGTCATACAGGCAATTCCGATACCGCTGTAGCAAATACTGTTCCAGTTATTCTTTGACCAGGTAAACCAGTTTTTAAGATAATTCTTTGAAAGAGCAGGTGTAATGGCATATTCCCAGGTTTTTTCGCAAAGAAGAGTCTTCATATCATCCGAAAGAAAATCGAAAAACCAGTCGTAGCCTATTGATACGGCAAGTGCCATTTCAGCCGTTGCAAGAAAATGGGAAGGACACCAATCATCATAAGAGCATACCTTGTCAAGCTCAAGGACTGCCCTTTCGGCGTATTTTTCTTCTCCCGTCATTCTGTATGCAAAACCGAGAATTACCATTCTGTTTATTACTTCACGGGATATGGGAAGAATACTGTCCTCCTCATCAAGAGCATATTCCATAGGCGGATAAACATCCGTTTCAAGAAGTCCGTCCGCATTAGAGATAACATAATCGGACAGCTTCTTTACATAACTGTTCTTTTTCCCTTTTCCGAAATCTTTTTTTGCCACATTGAAAAGCTCAGCATTTCCGAAAATAAAGGGATGTGAATTTTCAGTATTTTTGAAACAGTCAAGAATTTCCGATTTATCGGGTGCATCGGAAAATCTGCTAAGTGAAATGTATTCAATGCCTACCTCAACCATATCGGGAATTACCTGAAGCCATGGAATTATGTTCCCTGCTGATACCCCCGAAAAGAAAAGCACGACAGCTGTAAAGACGGCAGTTATTTTTGAGCCCATTTTATATTCCACCTTTATCTGATTCTCTCAATAATACTCATAAGCTCTGAGGGCTTTCTTGTTGTAATATTGTCACAACCCATAGTGAGAATTTTTGCCATATGGTGCTTTTTATTTACTGTCCATACAGAAACCTGAAGACCTGCCTTGTGAAATTCGCTGACTAAGAGATTTGAGCAGGATTTATAGTGAATATTAAGCCCTGCTGCACCCACAGCTTTTACTTCTTCAATAAGTGAATTTATATATGAAGTATCATTTATTTTTGTTTTATCAATGCTCTTGTTATAGTAGAAGAGAACTTCCGGAGTCTGATTTTTTACATCCTCCACAAAATCCGCTGTTATACCCGTAAAGAATATTCTGTCAAGAATTCCGTGTTTTTCTGCAAGAATAAAAACCTGCTTCAGATCAAGTGTATTCTTCACATCAACATTCACCCGAAGCTTGTTATAACCCGAAATAAGACTGAATGCCTCATCAAGTGTAACCTCATTTCCCTTCGGCTCGTTATGTGAAAGAACAGCGATACCGTCTTTATTGAAATTAAGGTCAAATTCAACAATATCAGCCCCATACCCCCAACCGAGAGTTATTGCATCAAGTGAATTATCCCTTGTTTTTTCACATCCCGTGTGAGCGGTTACGGTAAAGCCCTCGGGAAGCACGGCATTACTTATATTTTTTTCGTTTAAAAGATTGGTTACAGCTACGGCAGCAGCACCTGCCAGAGTCAATGAACAAAGAATTTTTTCTGAAAGCTTCATATTAACACCTCTTAATATCTGTTATACCAAAACATAACTTTAAGGTCAATAAAATTATACACAGAAAATAAAAAAGCCCTGCTTAAAGCAAGGCTTTTAGTGTTTTGTTTTTAGTCCTTGAATTCGTTGCCTACAATTTCGGCAATTTCTTCCTGGGATGCATTTGTCATAATTTCATTCTTCTTTGCTCTGCGTTCATAAAGCTCAGTGTACATCTGTGTACGCTTTTCTGCAGAAAGAGGATAGAAGAACTTAGGAATAATACCAAGGCTTGAGGAGATAATCGGAATACCTGTACCGAGGGCGAAAATCCACCACTTTGTAGCATCTGTCTGGGTACCGATATCCTTACCCTGAACATAACCGATTCTCTTCATAACCATACTGTTTATACTACCCATAACCGCCTGCTGAAGCTTCTGAATAATGGACATTGTAACACCTGTCATAGCTTCTGATCGGTAGCCGTTCTTCCATTCACAGTAGTCCATAGTTTCATTATTGATTTCGGCAGGAATAACTCGTCTTAAGCCGTAAACACACATTTCGAAGATTTCTTCAAGTCCCATAAGAGGAAGAATGATGTGCTTCTTCTGGAAATTGTTGTTGATTGAGCCGATTCCGAAAACAAGCATCCACAGCATATCAGTCCATGCATCCTCAAATATCCAGAGAGCCTTTGTGGAAAATCTCTTTCTCAGGGGCTTAACAAAGCTGTAGCTTATAAACTTTACGGGGAACGCAGGAATACCGACTATAGTCTTCCATGTAATTGAGCCTATAACATCTATGTAGAAGTTTGTTCTGCTTTGTCCTATGGAGAATCCGCCGAGGAATGAGGACACAAGAGAAATAAGCATAGGCTTATTGTTGATAACAGACCTTATACTGTGCTTAAACTTGGGTTTGGAGATAGTCTGTGCGACACGCTCCTTTGATGTCCAGAAGAAATACACAGCAAGACCTGCAGAAACCAATGCACATGCAGAACCGAAGGTTGAGAAAAGCACAGGAAGCTTTATGTTGATTTTCTTACTTATTACAAGGTCATAGATAATACCGAATACCTGCTTCGGGATATCTTCAAAAATGTGAGTAACAACATTTGCAAGTGCTATAAGCCGCGATCTTTCCATAGGTGACGGGGTTATGGTTGACAAAAATCCGGATTTTGCAATTGCTGTGAAGGTTCCTACTGTCTCTGTAATTATTGACATTGCAAAATACATAATAAGCTTCGGAACATAATTGTCGGGAGTATCGGGGAAAATAAAAGGAATAAACCAATACCAGAGTCCCAGAAGCGTAAGAGGAAATTCACCTAAAAGAAGATAGGGTCTGAACTTACCCCAACGGGTTCTTGTCTTTTCAACCACGGCACCGATAAATGTGTCATTTATAGTGTCCCATACTGTTGCAAAAATATTCTGGAATGCCAGGAAATCAAAGTCAATTTTCACAACGTCGTAAATATAACGATCCTTGAAGTCGTTAATATTAAGACTGTATGATGCGTCATTAAGCACGTAAGCTATTGTTTCTTTACTGCTGACAAAACGCCTTTCTGCGAAAAAGTTCGAAGCTGTAAGCTCAGCAAGCGTACTTTTGTTTTCAGCCATTTTTACACCGCCTTAATTCATAGTCAACAATACTATATCACAAATTTATTTGTTTGTAAAACATTTTAGCTGTTTTTTACAAAAAAATTTCTGGAAATTTCATAGGTATCCTTCTGAGAACAGCCGGCTCTTCCGCCACCGGCACAGGCACAAGCGCAAGCACAGGCACAGCCTGAGCCTGTACCGCCACCACTGTGATGTCTGTGCCATGAAGATGTCTTCAAATTACGCATACCTATTTGCTTGTGCACAGGATTTTCAATACCGTAAATATGAACATAATGTCCGTGAGTTCTGATGAAACCGCGACCTCTTACAAATGAAACATAACAGTCAATTATGTGTATTTCAAGAAGCACCAGCAATCCGGAAAATACAAGCATTAAAAACCTGTAGGCGTCAGCATCTGCCTTCAGCTGATTATACACACCGCTTGAATCAAAGGGAATATATGCACTGACTGAAGCCGACTTATCAAATGCCGTAGTATTATAATTTACAAAAACATTCACAAATTCACCGCAGCCAAGACTTCCCTGCCATAAAACATATCCGTCGGTCCCTACAAGATAACGCTCTGTATCAAGACCCTCCGTGGCAGCCCAGCGCACACTGTAATGCTCTACCGGAATACTGTTGAACCAGCCGGGAATGAATTCATAGAAATATCCGTTGTCATTTTTGCAGAGCATATTGCGCTGATTCACCGAAAATGAAAAATTTAATTTTTCACCACCACTGTATGAATCCTTAAAATAAAGCCTTAATGCAACATAGGAATTTTCAAGCACAGGCGAACAGGTAAGAATATTATCGGACAAGGAAGCATCATCAACAGTAAAGCTGCTGTTGGGCATACCGATATCCACCCAGGAAAGCTCCTCATTTTTATCCATTGCAGTCCAGGTTATATTGTAAGTCATTTTAAGGGTGCCGTCATTCTGCGGAATAACGGTAATTTCATAGTCATTAATAATATCCTTGGGAGAAACTGATATACCGAAAAATGCGAAAAGTATCAGAAAAACCTGTATACAGACAACCCCTATAAGCAAAACCGTGTTTTTCACGGGAAATTTTCTTTTCTGATATATAGTTTTCTTTGAGAAAGGATCAGCTATTTCCTGCTTTTTCTTTTTTTTATTAGCCATTATCCGCCCCCCTTTCTCTGAACGGACAAAGTACCGCTTCTTCATCGGTCATATTTCTGAGTTCAACACATTTTTTATTTTTCCATATTGTAATGAAATCATCCGTCAAAATATTTCCGAGCCCTGCATCATTGCCGAGCCAGCTCTGACAGAGTACAACGGTACCGTCAGGACATACTGCCATATTACTGAGAGCCGCTCCGCACATGGGAATCTTCATTCCTATAGCATCAAGCTTATCTGCATCTACAAGTCCCGGGGAGGTAAAATCAATTTCCAGTCCGTTGCTGTCACAGTATTCCTTTGCAGTTTTCAGTATACGGAAAAGCTCATCCTCGCTTAAATCAGCTGCCGAATGATTTGTTTCAGCAAAGCCCGTACATATTAGTCCGCTGACCGTCACAAAACGGACTCCTGCTTCCGCAATGAATTTAAGCGTAGCAAGATAGTCGGAATTGATTCTGCAAAGAGGTGTATTCACGCTGATATCAAGCCCTGCATTCACTGCATTTTTTATTCCCCTCAGAGTATCACGGAAATGCTCACTGCCCACAAGAGAATTATGTATATCCTCATTATGCGAATAAAGGGTAACCTGAACACTGTCAAGCCCTGCAGATTTTAGCTTTCTGCAAAGCTCTTCCGTCAGATTTATACCGTTGGTATTAAGCCTTGTAACAAACCATTTTGAATAATCTATAAGTGTCACTATATCATCTCGCATTGTAGGCTCACCACCCGTAAATGTAAGCATCGGCACCCTTGCTTTATAAAGACGGTCAATTACCCTCTTCCATTCTTCGGTTGAAAGCTCTTTAAGATTGCTTTTACACTGTCCTGCAGCATAACAGAAAACACATTTCTGATTGCAGTTCCATCTGCCGAGGCTGTCCGTCATGGCACTTACCATTAAATCCATTCTGTGGGGAGATGTCATACTGTCTTTGTATGCCCTCAGGGACAGTTTTTCTATCTCAGCATCGGGAGTATTTCCCGAGGCTACTGTAAAAATAACATCAAGCATTTCATAGAGATCTTCCCTTATATACTCAGAGGGCATCATAGGATAAGCCCGGTGTATACCTTTTATGGTATTTGTTTCAATAGCCGCTTCATCCTCTTCATTTATAGGCTTACCGTCAAACTTATTTACCTCCTTCATAAAGGCAGAAAGAATCAGAGCCCATGAATAGCCCACGGGAAGAAGATAATAACCGTTAAGAATCACAATATAAGCATCAGATGAAAACAATCTGAATTTCGGCGGAATAAGATGAATTCTGACAACTCCCGGACCTTCGGGATTGAAGGTACAGTGCGTTATTCCGTTTTTATACTCTTTATACTGTGCAAATTTATTAAAGATTCCCATTAAAGCCGCCTCCCATCTGCTTACAAGTATAACATATATTAAAGAGCTGCGCAAACACAAAAATGCTATTGCACAGTATGTAAAAATAGTTTATTATATACGGGACAAATCTATTTATACGGTGAAAACAATGTTTAATTTTTTTGCATCTGAAAATTCGAGACAAGGAGACTGCTTTCATATTACAGGCAGCGACTTCAATCACATAAAAAACGTTCTTCGTATGACTGTCGGAGATGTACTTCTTGTAAGCGAAAACGGCAAAAGCCACCTTTGCGAAATTGAAAGTCTTTCCGCTGAAAATGCAATTGTCAGAATAACAGAAGAAGATTATAACAATACTGAGCTTCCCGTAAAGCTTTATCTTTTCCAGGGACTTCCCAAAAGCGATAAAATGGAGCTGATAATCCAGAAAGCGGTTGAGCTTGGCGTATTTGCAATAATCCCCACCGAAATGAGCAGATGTGTTGTAAAGCTTGAAGACAAAAAGAAAAGATCAAAGCTTGAACGATGGCAGGCAATTTCCGAAAGTGCCGCAAAACAGAGCAAAAGGAATATCATTCCCGAAATTATGAATGTAATGTCCTACGGTGAAGCCTTACAATTTGCGAAGACACTCGATCTGATTTTAGTGCCTTATGAATCAAAGGACGGAATGATAAGCACCGAAAATGCACTGAAGAAGATTGAAGCAGGAAAAAGTGTCGGCATTTTCATTGGTCCCGAGGGTGGATTCGATGAAAAAGAAATAGAAAAAGCAATTGCTGCTGAGGGAGAAATTATTTCTCTCGGAAAAAGAATTTTAAGAACGGAAACTGCAGCAATTACCGCCCTTTCAATGTGTATGCTTTATACGGAACTGAATTGTAACGGAGAAAACCAATGAAAAATTTACCTGAAAAATTTGTAGCACGGATGAAAAATCTTGAGGGGTTTGATTTTGATGCTTATGAAAAGGCATTGCAAGAAACTCCCGTAAAGGGCTTTCGTGTAAACACAGATAAGATTTCCTTGGAGGAATTCGAAAAAATAAACATCTTCGGTCAAGAAAAAATCCCCTATGTTGAAAACGGATTTTACCTTGATTACGAAAAAGCGGGCAACCACCCGTATCACCACGCAGGTATGATTTATATTCAGGAGCCCGGTGCTATGGCGCCGGCAGAATGTATTGACATTGACCCCGACTGGAAAATTCTTGATATGTGTGCCGCTCCCGGAGGAAAAAGCACTCAGTTGAAGAACAAGCTCGGCGAAAACGGACTTCTGGTTTCCAACGAAATTATTTCTTCGAGATGCCGTATTCTTACAGGCAATATTGAAAGACTGGGGCTTCTTAATACGGTTACAACCTGTATGGATACAAAAAAGCTGATTAAATATTTTCCCGGACTATTTGACCTTATAATGTGCGATGCCCCCTGCTCGGGCGAGGGCATGTTCAGAAAAGAAGATATTGCAATTGATGAGTGGAGCGAGGAAAATGTTATAATGTGTGCCGCAAGGCAAATGGAGATTCTCGAAAATGCCGTTCATCTTCTCTCACCTGACGGCTTCATCATATATGCCACCTGTACCTTTTCTCTTGAAGAAAACGAAATGCTTATTGATTCATTTCTGAAAGCATATCCCGATTTTGAAATTATACCTGTTAAAGAAGCCGTAAGAAATGCCACCGCTGACGGAATTTCTTTTGAGGGCTGTGAATGCGAAAACATACATTTTGCAAGACGCTTCTACCCCTATATCTCCAAGGGGGAAGGACAGTTTATGGCTGTGCTTCACAGAAAAGGCACAGAAAATAATCTGAAAAAATCCGTACCTGTCACCAAAGAAAAAACCGACAAAGCGGTCACGGATTTCCTTGACAGCACACTTATCTCCTACGACAAAAATGCAGTAAAGCTGTATAATATGAATCCCGTATATTTTTCCTCCGATATTGAAATACCAAAGGGAAGCGCTTTTTCCTGCGGTGTAACAATCGGTGAAATAAAGAAAAACTACATTCAGCCTCATCATCAGTTTTTTATGGCTATGGGAAAACATTTCAAAAGACAGATTGACCTCTCTCCCGACAGCGAGGAAATAAAAAAATACCTTCACGGAGAGGAAATTGATGTGAGCTGCGATAACGGCTGGGCAGTAATTACCGTAAACGGCTGTACCCTCGGAGGAGTAAAGGTTGTAAACGGAAAAGCAAAAAACCATTACCCCAAGGGGCTTCGGACAAAAATTTAAGGCAGGGACTCCCCTGCCTCTTTTTTTTTCATTTCATTGTATCTGCGATCTTTGCCATATCCTCGGGAAGCGGTGCCTCAAGATACATCTCTTTCTTTGTAACGGGATGAAGAAATTTAAGACTGAAGCAATGAAGCGCGGCACGGTTTATTGAAAAATCCTCCGACCCGTACATATCGTCACCTGCAAGCGGTGTACCCATTGAGGCAAAATGCACCCTTATCTGATGAGTTCTGCCTGTTTCAAGGTGAATTTTCAATACACTTCGTTCCCCGTCTGTTTTAAGGCTTTTCCAATGAGTTACGGCATATTCTCCGCCATCTCCTACCCAACGGTAGGTTTTTCCCGGGTCGGGACGGATAATCGGCTTATTTATTGTCCCCTCTCCGTGATATTCTCCCCCGGCAATTGCAATATAATGCTTTTCCACATTCTCTGAAAGAATATTTGCAGAATGTGCATTAAGAGCAATAATAACCAGCCCCGAGGTGCATTTATCGAGCCTTCCCACAGCACGGAAAACAGCCTGTCTGTTGCGTTCAAGAAGATATGCGGATATTTTATTGGCAAGTGTATCCCCCTGATGATTATGGGTGGGGTGCATAGCAATATCCGGCGACTTATTAATTACAAGAATATCCTCATCCTCATATACAATATGAAGATTATCCGTATCGCTCGGGGGAATTGCATTTTCTTCATCGGGAAAGGTCACGGTTATTATGTCACCCGTAAACACACGGTCAATTGTTCTTATATGTTCTCCGTTTCTGAGAAGCCCCTGAGGGTCATTTTTCAGCTTCGGCAAGAGTCTGGCTGAGATTTTAAGATATCCTCTTAAAAACACAATAAGCTTTTCACCGCTGAGCTCGGGAGGAATTTCGCAGGTTATACTTCTGGGCATACTCTTTTCCCTTTACTTTTCAATTAAAACCTTGGTATCTTCCCTAACAGCTGTTACTTTTACAGCAGGAGTAAAATTCACAACAAACAAAAGAAGCTGAAGCATTGCAAGGGGAATCATTTCCATAAGCGCGCTTTTGCCAACACCGACAAATATTACAACAAAGGTAAGAAGAATAGCCACAGTGCATACTGTCAGAAGCTTAAATCCCTTCTGTTTTTTTGTGTTAAAAATAAAGAAAAGTACAACAGATGCCATGCAAAGAGCAATAAAAAGTCCCGTAGCAATCCAATGGAGCACTCTCTTTGGGTTCCAGTCTTCAATACTGTGCCCCAATGTCAGAGCAACAAGACAGATACTGATAAAAGACAGAATACAAAGAACATTCATAAAACGGCTGCTGTAATTGAACTTCTTGTACATATACTGCGTATTGATATTTATTCCGCCTATAACAAGAATTCCCCATACCCAGAACCACAGCTTTCTGTCTTCACACAGAAGTGAAAGAGTTCCCATCTCCGAAGCAGGATTATTGCCCCAGAAAAACGGCAGTGCAAGTCCGTAAACAAAGCCGACTGCAAGAATAGCTATACAAAAAGGCTTATTAAGTAATTTATTCATTTTTTCTTACCCCTTTACAGTTTATTTTAACATTTTTTTAAGATACATTCCAGTGTAGCTGCCTTTACATTCTGCAACCTCCTCGGGAGTACCCTCAGCAATAATATTACCGCCTCTGAAGCCGCCCTCGGGACCGAGATCTATAATATGGTCAGCACATTTTATGACATCAAGATTGTGTTCAATGACAATAACCGTGTTGCCCGTATCAACAAGCTTCATAAGCACTTCTATGAGCTTGTGAACATCGGCAATATGAAGTCCTGTTGTAGGCTCATCAAGAATATACATAGTTTTTCCGCTGGGTCGTCTTGACAGCTCTGTTGCAAGCTTTACACGCTGCGCCTCGCCGCCCGACAATTGTGTTGCAGGCTGACCGATGCTGATATATCCGAGCCCTACATCAAACAGAGTCTGCAGCTTTCTTTTTATTGCAGGCTGATTTTCGAAGAACTTAAGTCCCTCTTCAACAGTCATATCAAGCACTTCACTGATATTTTCACCCTTATATTTCACTTCAAGGGTTTCACGGTTATATCTTGCCCCCTTGCACACATCACAGGGTACATATACGTCCGCAAGGAAGTGCATTTCAATTTTTACAATACCATCACCTGAGCAGGCTTCACATCTGCCCCCTGCCACATTAAATGAAAATCTTCCGGGAGCATATCCCTTCATTTTCGCATCGGGAGTTTCGGAGAAAAGCTTTCTTATATCCGTAAATGCTCCCGTATATGTTGCGGGATTGGAACGGGGTGTTCTGCCGATAGGTGACTGATCGATATCAATTACCTTGTCAAGATTATCTATTCCCTCAAAGCCCTTATTCTTTCCGGGGAATTTCTTTGCACCGTTAAGCTCATTTGCCAGCTGCTTATAAAGAATTTCATTGATAAGGGATGATTTTCCCGAGCCTGAAACACCCGTAACGGCAATAAACTTTCCGAGAGGGAATGTTACATCTACATTCTTAAGATTGTTCTGCCCTGCTCCGAATATCTTAAGGAATTTTCCGTTACCCTCTCGCCTTCTTTCAGGTACCTCGATCTTCTTTTTGCCGATAAGGTACTGACCCGTAATTGAGCGGTGGCATTTTTTTATATCATCAAGTGTACCTGCTGCCACAATTTCACCGCCGTGAATACCGGCACCGGGTCCTATATCCACAATATAATCTGCACTTTTCATTGTGTCCTCATCGTGCTCAACAACAATGAGAGTATTACCGAGATCTCGGAGATTTTTAAGTGTTTCAATAAGCTTTTCATTATCTCGCTGATGAAGACCGATGCTGGGTTCATCAAGAACATAAAGCACACCCGTAAGAGCAGAGCCTATCTGTGTTGCAAGACGTATTCTCTGACTTTCACCGCCTGAAAGAGTACCTGATGAACGGGAAAGTGTAAGGTAATCAAGTCCAACCTTTTCGAGAAATTCAAGTCTTGCTCTTATTTCCTTTATTATACCGTCTGCGATAATATGCTCACGCTCGGTAAGCTCAAGAGAATTCAGAAAAGCTATTTCATCGGAAATTGACATTCTTGTAAAATCGTCAATATTTATACCGCCCACGGTGACGGCAAGAATCTCATTTTTAAGCCTTGCACCCTTACACTCGGGACATTCGTGGTCTGTCATAAAAAGCTCAA
This sequence comes from Acutalibacteraceae bacterium, assembly GCA_045652065.1. GTDB lineage: Bacteria > Bacillota > Clostridia > Oscillospirales > Acutalibacteraceae > RUG806. The sequence continues at coordinate 1,421 of JAZRTO010000113.1, read as the reverse complement.
TTTCCCATCTGGACCAGTCACTTGTGGTTTCTTTGTAACGACGCTCAAGATTATTTACAATACCCTCAAAGGGAGCTTCATATTCGGTAGTACCTGCATGGAAGCTTCTTTTCAGCTTTATTTTTGTATCCCCTGTACCGTAAAGAATGGCATTTACACCCTCTTCGGGAATTTCACTTACGGGGTCATCCATTGAAAAGCCGTAATGCTTTGCAATACCCTCAAGATACATTCTTGCTATTGAGCCGTATTTCTCATTTGTCCAACCGCAGCCCTTTATTGCCCCCTTGTTTATGGAAAGCTTTTTATCGGGAATAATAAGCTCGGGAGCAACCTTTTTGAAAATTCCGAGTCCTGCACATTTGGGACAGGCTCCGAAGGGATTATTAAATGAGAACAGCCGGGGACTTAACTCCCCTATTCCCACATTATGGTCAGGACAGGAATAATTCTGTGAAAACAGCATCTCCTCTCCGCCCACAACGGATACAAGAACAATTCCTTCACTTAATTTAAGAGCGGTTTCAATTGAATCTGCCACACGGGAAGCTATTCCGTCCTTAAGAACAAGACGGTCAACAACAATTTCAATTGTATGCTTATTAGTCTTCTGTAGCTTTATTTCCTCGGAAAGCTCACGCATTTCTCCGTCAATACGGGCACGTACAAAGCCGGCCTTTCTTGCATCATCAAGAATTTTTACATGCTCGCCTTTTCTTGCTCTTATGACGGGGGACATAATCATAAACTTAGTCCCCTCAGGAAGTGTCATTACCTTATCGGTCATTTCATCAACGCTCTGAGGACGAATCTCCTTTTTACATACGGGACAATGAGGAATACCCGCCCTTGCAAAAAGAAGTCTTAAATAGTCATATATCTCCGTTACCGTTCCTACGGTTGAACGGGGATTTTTTGATGTGGTTTTCTGGTCAATGGAAATTGCGGGAGAAAGTCCCTCAATAAGCTCTACATTGGGCTTTTCCATCTGTCCGAGAAATTGTCTTGCATAAGAGGAAAGAGATTCTACATATCGTCTTTGCCCCTCTGCATATATGGTATCGAATGCAAGAGTGGATTTACCCGAGCCTGAAAGTCCCGTAAAAACAACAAGCTTATCACGGGGAATTTCAAGGGAAACATCCTTTAAGTTATGCTCTTTTGCACCGACAATTCTTATTTTTCTCTGTGCCATAAATCCTCCGGTAAATACTGATCTGAGTGGGCTTTTGCACCACAAATCAGAATGATATCGACAACCTTGTTGTCGGTGAAATCCGAATTTTATTCGGATGAAATCCATTCATTCGAATGGATGATATCTTTGTCTTCGGCAAAGGAAAAGGAAGACACTTTGTGTCTTGCTCCGCTTATGCTCTATTTCCCGTTTGACGGAAAATGTTCATATTTTGTCAGTATGT
>JAZRTO010000112.1:0-6031 GCA_045652065.1 Acutalibacteraceae bacterium | reverse complement strand
AGAAAAAAGCACTTCGAAAGAAGTGCTTTTTTCAATTAAATCCGTCGTCCGACGGAATAAATCCATCTTCGATGGTTGAAATCACTTCGTGATGAAATCCGACTTCGTCGGGAGACGGACGGATTTGATTTCATCTGAAGCCAAAGGCTGAAGATTTCATCCGAGCATTGAGAGGATTTCATCGTGAGCAAAAGCGAACGATTTCATCAGCTTAAACCGAAAAATCTGTTATTGTTATGTTCAAACTGCAAGGAGCTGTAGAAAAAAGCACTTCGAAAGAAGTGCTTTTTTCAATTAAATCCGTCGTCCGACGGAATAAATCCATCTTCGATGGTTGAAATCACTTCGTGATGAAATCCGCCTTCGTCGGGAGACGGACGGATTTGATTTCATCTGAAGCCAAAGGCTGAAGATTTCATCCGAGCATTGCGAGGATTTCATCGTGAGCAAAAGCGAACGATTTCTTTAAGAATACACAAAATCCTTGCTTTTCCACAAAAAAAGCTATCTTTCCCTTCCATCCTGAAACAGATATAAGCAATTCCGCATTGCATTTTTAAGAAAATTATGATATGCTGAAGAAGAAATAACGTGAACAAAGCATTATACTTTTTTCCGGATGAAAATATAAAGCTCAGCAGAAAATCTTCGTTCCCCTTAAGGAGGATCTTTTATGGTTAAAATATTAAACGGACTTTCCTTTGTTGTTATGATGATTTCAATTCTTTTCAATACAATTGATGCAGCATTACTAAAAAAAGCTCCGGAAGCAAAAAGTGAAGCCGAGCTTGTTGAAATGCAGAATATTTTCGATTCTTTTGACATTTCCGATGAAATAACCGTTATAAAGCTGGGAGAACTTTCAGAGGCACAGCGTCACACGGTAATTTCTCTGCAAGGACTTGTCGCCCGTGAAAAACCCGCAATTTTTATTGATTACGGCACAGCACCTAACAAGTATGCACTTGAAGAATTAAAAAAAGCGGGCTATACAATCTCCTATGAAACAAAAAACGGCAATCCCTGGAAATTTGAATCAATCATAAAAAAATACAGTTCGTACATTAAAGACGGCGGCTATATACTCTATAAAACCCACGAGGATCACGGTCAGCTGAACACTGCAACAAACCTTGCAACAATAAACGGCTGGCTGCCCGTAACAGCTGAGCTTGAAGAAACAGCAATAAGCCTCGGACTAAAAAAATGCGCGGATATAAGTGAGGATAATATTGATCTTAAATATCTGAAAAATTTCTACAACGAATACAAGGATTTCTTCCGTAAAGACAGCCTTGTTCATCAGTATTACTATGCTGTAGGTATGAGAGATTTTGCAATTCAGCAGAATATTTTCGTAACATATATTGAAGACAGTGACTTTACAGGCAGACTTTTCCGCGACAGAATAATGCGCGAGCTTACTCCTGCTTCTGTTATTTTCGGCTGGTGCCAGTATGAGGTTAAATTTACCGAATCAGCCTCCCGTTTCGGTCATACGGTTATCCCCTCTGACCATTCTTATAACTTAAGCCTTCTTTCCTGCTTTGATGCTACTGATGAGATGTTTGATACTTCTTTCCCCGAAAACATAAAGCTTGATCCTGAAAAGCATTATGTGACAATTGTCTACAGTGACGGTGACAATGCACAATGGATCAGCAACGGCTTCAGTGAATACCACACCTGGCAGGGATATAATTCCGATGTACCCGTAAACTGGACATTCTGTCCAATTCTTTCAGAGCTTTCACAGGTTGATGTAAAAAGAACTTTTGAAGCATCTGCTGATACCACATTCATTACAGGCCCCTCGGGCGGAGGGTATTCAAGAATTTCAAAGATGAGCTCAACAGAGCTTGAAGCCTTTTCCGATTATACCGCCTCAATAATGCTGAAATCGGGTCTTAACATTATTACACTCCTTGACAAAATAAACGGTAACAGCTTCCATAAGAGTATGGAAAAGAGACTATCATATTTTTCAAGATACGATAATATTGAAGGCGGTATTCTTCAGCTTGACCCCGACAGATATGCTGCAGGTGCAGGCAGAGTATATTTTTCTGCTGACAAGCCCTTTGTTTCTGTCGGCTTCAGCCTCTGGCATCCGAGCGGAAATGCAGATGAGGTAACAAAGGAATGGCTCAAGGAACAAGCTGATATTATCAACTCAAAGCAAGCCGATATTAATACAATAAACGGATATACGGTAATAAATGTTCATCCCTGGACAGTAGGTCCCGATGATCTGCAGTATTTTATAAGTCAGCTTAGTGACAGCATTGAAGTGTTGAAAACGGAAGATTTTCTTGCAGCGGTAAAAGAAAATATTCCTCACGAATCAGCAATTCCCGATTAAACAGTAAAAAATGGGATAAAAAAAATTCAAACCGCATAAAACAATACATATCAAGGTATTCATCAGTTTTTCATATCCGAAATAACTCCTTAAAGTGAGCTGTAAAAAAAAGTTTTTTACAGCTCCTTTTTATTGCATTTTGGGTGGTGAAATGTTATATTAAAAATAAAGAATGACCAACGGAGAAAAGAAATGACAATAAGACCCTATAAAGAAACCGACCGTGAGGCTATGCACGATATCTGCCTTTACTGCGACGGTCCCGACAATTACTCGGAAAGCACAAAAAACTTTCTTTTTGCAACATACTGCGATTACTATATAGAAAAAGAGCCCTTCAACTGCTTTGTTGCTGCAGATGAAAACGACAAGGCAATAGGCTACATAATTTGTGCTGAAGATTATGACGGATTTATAAAAATTTTCAACGAAGAATATTTTACGAGAATCCCCGAAACGGACACTACAAACAGATTTTATGCTTCAACATCAACAGTTGTGCAAAAAAAGTATAAGGATGACTTCCCTGCTCACCTGCACATTGATATTCTGCACGGATATCACCGTATAGGCCTCGGTCACAAGCTGACAGATGCACTTATTGCCCACCTTAAAGAAAAAGGGGTAAAGGGTGTTGTATTAAGCGTCAACGCAAAGAATGAAAAAGGCGTAAATTTTTACAAAAAATACGGTTTTACACTGCTTGAAGAAACCCCTGACTATATAGCATTCGGAATGAATTTAGAGAATAAGGAGAATTGAAAAATGAAAAAATCCGCAGAATACCTTAATAACCTCGCAAGAATTCTCTCTGAGGTCACCGAAAAGCAGATGACTGCAATCGACAGATGCTCTGAAGCATTTGCAAAGGCACTTAAGGAGGATAAAACAATTTTCCTTTTCGGCACGGGACATTCTCATATGCTTGCAGAGGAGCTTTTCTACCGTGCAGGCGGTCTTGTAAAGCTTCAGCCCGTGCTTGAAACAGCACTTATGCTGCACGAATCCGCTTCAAAAAGCACGGAAATTGAAAGACTCGAGGGATATGCGGAAATTCTTTTTAATTCATACGATATGAAGAAGGATGATGTAATTGTCATCGCTTCAAATTCCGGAAGAAACGGCATTCCCGTTGATATGGCACTTCTTGCCAAGGAAAAAGGACTGACCGTTATTGCCCTTACAAGTATAAATCACTCAAAAGCAGGTGCATCAAGACACAAAAGCGGAAAAAGACTTTTTGAAATTGCTGATATTGTACTTGATAATATGGGAGAATTGGGCGATGCCTCGGTAGATTTCCCCGAGCTTGGAAGAAAAGCCTGTCCCACCTCCACATCAATCGGAGCGGCAATTCTTCACGCTGTTGTAGCAGGTACTATTGAAATAATGCTCAATGACGGCATTACCCCCGAGGTTTATTCAAGCAGCAATGTTGACGGCGGAGATGCAATAAATGAAGCCTTTATTGAGAAATATAAGGGCAGAATAAAATCTCTTTGATAAAGTAATGTTTACTGTGAGGATGTGAAAATATGGCAGATTTACTTAATTTCACCTGCCCTTCTTGCGGTGGAAAGGTTGAATTTTCCCCTGAAATTCAGAAAATGAAATGTCCCTTCTGTGACACTGAATACGAGACTGATGCTCTCAATGAAGCAGATGAAGCACAAAAAAATGCCGAAACCACGGAAGACAGCTTCAACTGGGATGAAAAAACTGATAACATATGGCAGGAAGCGGAAAACGGCGGTATAAAAAGCTATATCTGCAACACCTGCAGCGGTGAAATCATAACCGATGAAACAACTGCGGCAACAAGCTGTCCCTTCTGCGGGAACCCCGTTGTTATGACGGAAAATCTTAAGGGACTTCTGAAGCCTGATTTTGTCATTCCCTTCAAGCTTGATAAAAAACAGGCGGTGGAGGCATATAAAAAGTATATTACAGGCAAAAAGCTTCTCCCCTCTGTTTTCAAGGATAAAAACCATATTGATGAAATAAGGGGTATTTACGTGCCCTTCTGGCTTTTTGATGCTGCGGTTTCGGGAAGCGCTCAATACAAGACAACAAGGGTCCGTCATTGGAGCGATCATAACTACAATTACACGGAAACAAGACACTTTTCCGTTTTCAGAAGCGGAAATATGGCTTTTTCAAAAATTCCCGTTGACGGCTCATCAAAAATGGCAGATGACCTTATGGAATCCATTGAGCCTTACGATTTTTCAGAGGCAGTTGACTTTCAGACAGCATATCTTTCAGGCTTCTTTGCTGATAAATATGATGTAGGCGTTGATGACAGTATCGCGCGTGCAAATGAGCGAATAAAGCAAAGCACCTCCGACGCTCTGGCTTCAACCGTCAGCGGCTACACAACCGTAATCCCATCAGAATGTAATGTAAATATGACCTCGGGCTCATCAAAATATGCCCTCTATCCCGTGTGGCTTCTCAACACTACCTTTGAGGGAGAAAGATTTACATTTGCAATGAACGGACAGACGGGAAAATTCGTAGGTAATCTCCCCGTTGATAAGGCAAAATATCGTAAATATTTCGGTATTTCTGCGGCTGTAGGCACACTTATAGGCTTTGCTGCAACCGTAGTCTACAATCTGTTTATAGCATAAGGGAGGAACGGGAAAATGAAAAAGTTTACAGTTATTTTATTATCCGTGCTTCTTCTTGCAGGCTTATCCCTCAGTGCTTGGGCATATGAATATGAAAAGGGAAGCCGTACCGCACTGGTATATGATCTTGCAGAGCTTATTCCCGATGAGGATGAAAAAATCCTGAATGAAAAGCTGGAGCAGATAAGCGAAACCTATGAATGTGAGATATCCGTTCTTACTGTAGCATCTACTGATGGTCAGGATATAACCGCTTTCGCTGACAATTATTACGATTACAACGGCTTCGGTTACGGAGAAAACGATGACGGAATAATGCTGGTTCTTGATATGGAAAACCGCGAATTTGCAACAACCACTCACGGAACGGCAATTGAAATTTTTACGGATTACGATCTTCTGCGACTTGAGGCTGAATTTGTTCCCTACCTTTCCCAGGGAAGCTACACAGATGCATTTATCGCCTTTTATGAGGGCTGTGCAAATATAATTGACGGCAACGGTATGCTCAGCGGATCAGACGGCAGTGACATTGCTCTCTTCCCCGCTGATGACGGAATTGTTTTTGTACCCGACGATGAGACTGAGGATATATACTACGAGGAATACATATATGATTCTGATCCTTACGGTATATTCTCACTTAAATGGATAGCGGTTTCTGTTGTAATCGGTATCATTATCGCATTCTTATACACAGGATATCTTAAATCACAGCTTAAAACAGTAAAGAGAAAGCCCTCTGCTTCGGATTATGTTGTCAGCGGAAGCTTCAATGTAACTCAGCAGCAGGATGTTTATCTTTACAGCAACACTAAAAGAACTCCCAAGGCGAAAAATAACGGTACATCCGGACGAGGCGGCTCGTCTTTCGGAGGAGGAAGCTCGACCCACCGTTCATCCTCGGGAAGAACCCACGGCGGCTCAAGAGGAAGCTTTTGATTGAGGTAAGAAGTAATAGTGAAGAGTGAATAGTGACACTGTATGAGGACACTATGTGTCCTGAACATAAATTGAGGTAAGAAGTAATAGTGAA
>JAZRTO010000111.1:0-4333 GCA_045652065.1 Acutalibacteraceae bacterium | reverse complement strand
ACAAGTGAAATGATTATGACAATGTACTCTATGGACAGTAATTCCTACCTGCTGTATCAAAAGGGTGTGGAGGCTATGCTGTCTCACATTGACGAGACAAAGGTGCTTCAGACTGTTGTGCCCATAAGCGGTGACTATTTTGTGCTTCCCGTTCAGCAGCTTGCAGGTATTGTCGGTTTTAAGACCTACTACGAATATACAGGCGACAAGGCTTTTATAGAAAAGGTTTATGATGCTTCACTTGATTATCTCAAGCTTTGGGAAATAGGTGAAAACAATCTCGTTGTGCATCGCAGCGGCTCGTGGGATTGGCCCGACTGGGGCAGTAAGGCTGATATGACAGCTATAGAAAATGCCTGGGTTTATTATGCACTTTCGGCTACTGAAAAAATGGCTGAGCTTTTAGGAAAAGATGAGGACATCTCATTTATTACCGAAAGAAAGAAAATTATCGAAGAGGGCTATAAATCTCTTTGGACAGAAGAGGGCTTCAGAAGTAAAGACATAAGAAAGTCCGATGACAGAGCAAATGCCCTTGCAGTTTTGTCGGGACTTGCAGAAAAAGAGCAGTATGCCACTATTCTGAATGTGCTTCTGAATACTAAAAATTCAAGCCCCTATATGGAATACTATGTTCTTGAAGCCCTTTGCAAAATGGGAGAATATGAAGCGGCAAGGGACAGAATCAAGGACAGATATGAGGGTATGATGAATGAGGATTACTCTACTCTCTGGGAATTCTGGGACTCCTGGCGAGGCACTAAGAATCACGCCTGGAGCGGTGGACCTCTGGTTATTATGAGTAAGCACATTGCAGGCATTACTCCTATAGAAGCCGGCTATGAAAAGGTAAAAATTGACCCTCAGTACACCTTGTCCGATAATCTTAGCTGTACAGTTCCGAGTGTCAAAGGATTAATTACTCTTGAGCACAAAAAGATATCCGATAATTATATTATCAATCTCACACTCCCACAGGGTATGAAGGCAGTTTTATATGTGCCGACCGCAGCTTCTGTGAATATAAACGGGGAAGCTTATTACCAAGACGGTGAATATGTAAACGATGATAAAATCGGTGACATAGAGATTATGGAAAAAGCACCCGATAACGGATAAGGTAAATTTTAATTTTTAGGGATAAGACAATGATAAATGCTAACGAATATGGATTTTTGCCTGAAAACAGTGCAGATAAAAACTCAGAAGCCTTACAGAAGGCGGTAGACATAGGAGGGGTTATTGAAATTTCTCTTCCCGGTGTTTATAAAATATCCGAGCAAATTGAAATCGGTGATGATACAAGGCTTGTCTTTGGCGAAGGAGTTATTCTCCAGCGTGAAGTGAGCTTAAGCGGTATTAACAAAAGTGCTTTTATAAATAAAGGTGCAATAAAAGGTGAATATAACCGCAATATTGAAATTATCGGCTTGCATCTGCTGTGTAACGGTGTTGAAAGTGACGATTTTGGTGTAAACAGCCGTATTGCAGGTCTTCGTGCTCAGGTTGCGATGATTTATGTTGAAAACTTAAAAGTTATAGACTTTCAGTGTCACGGATTGATTGAAAAGGATTATGCAATTCAGATAAGTGCATTTAAGAACATTTTCCTTGAGGACTTGTATATAACAGGTAATAAAGACGGTGTACATCTTGGCTGGGGTGACGGATTTGTTATCAGAAACGGCAAATTCCGTACATTTGATGACCCCATAGCTCTCAATGCCTTTGATTATGCAACCTCAAACACCCATGTAGGTTGGATTGAAAACGGAATAATCGAAAACTGTATTGATCTTGATGATAACACAACAACGGGATTTTTCCTGAGAATTCTCGGCGGAGCCTGGTGCAGATGGCATAAAGGAATGCAGGTTCAGCATTCCGACACCGTCGCAGTTAACGGTAACACATACCGAGTGCTTATGAATCCCAAGGACGGAAAGCTTTATACCTCCCATACACCGCCTTGCCATAAAAAAGGAATAGCGGAATATGACGGTATAAATTGGGTTGCTGTGCGGGATACGGAAGAATATGACTGCGGTTGCCGTAACATAATAATTCGTAACTGCCGACTTCAGAAAAAACGCAACATAGGTATTGCAATAAGTCTTAATTACGACACCTATGCAAGAAGCTATTATCCCGGTTGTGTGTGCATACCGCAGAGTAATATCACTCTCGAGAATATTTCCTTAGAAAACGATGTTGACATTCTTTTCCATTCAACTTATCCCACCGAAAACTTAACTTTGAAAAATATTGATTTCAAAGATTCGAAGCTTTGTTTTGATGTTGTAAAAAATACGGATATTACTTATCCTGAGGTGCAGATAAATACAGAAAATGTTGTTTTTAAGGATGACACAATAAAAACATCCCCGAAGCATCCTGTAAAAATATGTTTTGAGAAATGATATAAATTTGATGTGCTTTTTTGCGGATATTTTTGATTTTTAACCTTTATCAAATGTATTATCTCTGTGAGAAGTTGTTCTTTTAAAGAAAAATAAAAAAATTCTTTAAAAGTGAAAAAATCCCTTATATATCAACACTTCCCACCATAATAACACCAAAAAAATCAGACTCTGAACAAGCCTTTGCGCCCGTTCAGAGTCTTTTTATTATTTTCCCAATTTTCCGTTTTGGTGTTTATTTGGTGTGTACCATAAACACCAAGGGAAAGTAAACGCCAACACAAAAATGTAAGGCAGCACGTGTGTGCTGCCTTTTTTGCTGTTTATCTGATTCAGATACCTTTTATTTTCTCTCTACCCATTCTGCAGGAACAGAGTAGAAATCGGGGTTTGCGTCGAGCTTACCCGTATGACGGGGATTACCTATCATAAGTGTAGTAATCTCAAAATGCACCATATCGTTATAGAGCTTTTCATTTTCTTCAATGCGCTTAAATGGATTGAGTGAGCTGAATTCGCCTCGCTTAACGTTTGCTTTCCAGTATCTCCAGCAAATCTGGGAACGCTTAACATTTTCCTTTTGCCACTCGGTTTGGGCCTGGGCTATTGCGTTTTCCCAAAGCTCATCATATTCTCTGAGTGTCTTATTGTCAATATCAAGAACGGTTGTTGCGTAGTATTTATCGAAGCAACCCATACCGTATTCCATATTCATATGTTCGGGGAATATAAGCCAGTACTGAATTATATTAAAGCCGAAGCCGTTGTTTTCGTCAATTCCGTTGATGAAATCAATTATATTCTGATAGCCTGCACCGTAATAGGCTTCACAGAACTCGTACATAAGCCTGTCAGCGTCCTGATAAGGATCCCACATAAGACGGGAGAGCATATAGCAACGAAGTGCTGCAAATTCACCGTCGGCACCTCTTCCGCTGGTACCCTCTTCAAAAACACCGATAACATCATGCTCGGCAAAAATCTGAAGATTACGCTGAATTGCACCGAAGTTTCCGAAGGGACTGAGTAAACTGCCGTAATCGGTGGTATAATCCCATACGAAAAGGTGGTCGCTGATTGCTGACCAATCCTCAAGGTCCTGAATAAATCTCTCATTGTCCTCGGAATATCCGCTGTCCATAGGAGCAGAGAATTTGCACTCAATGGAGCAAAGACGGATAACCACATTTTCTCTCGGAACGGTGATCGAGGGAGCCTGTCTTGTGTAGCCGTCCATATATGCGAATGTGTCAACAAGAACATCAGGGTAATCCTCTCTGATATCGTCTGCTATTGCATTTACAAAACGGATCATTGTGCCTGAGTGACTGCCTTCCTCGGCATCAATTCTTGCACATTCATCGCATACACAGTAATTGTCGTTGTCGTTCTGTGTTACGGAAACAAAGGCTGCATCAGGATTTTCTGCCAGCCACTCACGGACGGTAGCCTTTGCAATTTCAAGAGTTTTCGGATTTGTAAGGCAAAGCTGGTCTGTAGTTCTTTCTTTGTTCTTAACACCCAGAGCAAAAAGCTCGGGCTCGGTTTCAAGAAGGGAAGTGGGAACAAGACTTGAAAATGTGTGGCAGAAGGGACCTGCATATTCGACACCGAAGCCAAGCTCTTCAGCCATAGCGCCGTCATTCAGTCTGTTTGCAACCTTGTATTCCTTACTTGTGGTTCCGTACCAGTCAGTCTGTCTGAACATGAAGGGAGGAACGTAGGTATAATCAATATTTACGGGAACAAGAAGCTTTTCAGCCTCGGGTATCACGGTTAATTCTGTTGTGAAGCAGCGGTAACCGAAATATTCCTCAAGGAAGGTATAGGCTGAGTAGAGTGTTCCTCTCTTATCTCCGCCCGTAATGACAATGTCATCACCGGATGTTTTTATGCACACACCCTCAGCACCG
>JAZRTO010000110.1:0-12932 GCA_045652065.1 Acutalibacteraceae bacterium | reverse complement strand
TAATGGATTTTTCAAACTACGAAGTGAGTAATACATATTTTGGCGGAAGCGAAAAGAAAATAGGGCTGATTATCAGCGGCAATGAATATATGATTAAATTCCAGAAGCAGACGGAGTTCGGCAAAAGGAATAATCATATTTCAGAGTATATCGGTTCTCATATTTTCGAGCTTCTCGGTTTTAAGGTGCAGGAAACTTATCTCGGCACATATAAGGGTGAACAGGTTGTTGCCTGTAAAAACTTTATAGAAGACGGGTATCAGTTTGTTCCTTTTAATGATGTAGGTGAGAGTACTTTAGACCAGGATAAGGAAAGATATCAGTATTCTTATACAGATATTATGAAAATGCTCCGTGATAATTCAAAGCTTACAAATGTTGATGAAACCATTGCAGTCTTCTGGCAATTGTTTATTGTAGATGCTCTTCTCGGTAACTTTGACCGTCACGGTGCCAACTGGGGCTTTTTGAAGAAGGACAACAAATACACCCTTGCTCCTATTTTTGATAATGGCTCATCATTATTTCCTGCAATGACCGATGAAGATGAAATGAAAGAGATTATGGGTTCACAGGAAGAAACCGACAAACGAATATTTACATTTCCTACATCTCAAATCAAGCTCCAAGGCAAGAAAAGCTCATATTATGATGTTATTCACAGCCTCGAATTTGAAGAGTGTAACAAAGCATTGGTAAATGTATATAAGCGTATTTCCATCGAAAAAATAAACGAATTTATTGATAATGATGTTATGTTTATTACTGACTTACAAAAAGAATTTTACAAGCATATGATAAAAAACAGATTTGAGAAAATTATCGAAGCATCTTTTGAAAATCTGATTAAGAGGTGAAAAAATGAACTGTTACGAGGTTGATGCTCTTATATGCCTTAAGGATGACTTGGGTATAGAGTATGTAGTGTCGGCAATTGAATATAAGATATGGAAGAACGAAGAGTTTGAATACAGATTCAGACCGAATTATTCTGTTATTGACCTTTTAGATACTTCTCTGTTTCAGGGTATTCCCGGCATTGATTTAGATTTAAGGAAGGAGGAATACATACGAAAGAATGCTGTTCCTACCTTCATTTCGGAAAGAGCACCGGCTTCTAACAGACAGGAGCTTTGGAAGCTGCTTGAAGATTGTAATATGCAATACCTTAATCAGCTTGAATGGTTAATCAGAACGGACACAAAGTATATCGGTGACCGCTTATATGTAAGAAAGCCGTATTTGCAAAGCTTTTCTGATACAGTCAATCTTGATAATGAAATATCAAAGTTAAAAAGGTCTTATGATGTTCAGAAGAAGCTGCTTGACGGAATATGTGCAGGGTTCAATATTGAATATGACGGCTTTATAATTAATGACAGCAACCGTAAGACTTGCTATGGTTTGCTTTACCGTTTATTCAGACGAGAATCCGAGCGTTTAAGAAAGCTTCAGAGCGACGGTATAAGCAAGGCAAAGAGCGAGGGCAAGTATCAGGGCAGAAAGTCAATAAGTGTTGATGATACAAAGCTTTATGAAGTTTGGCGCAAGTATGAAAGCAAGAAGATTACACTTGAAGAAGCAACAAGCTTGCTTAATATAAGCGTATCAACATTTTACAGAAGAATAAAGAAGTTTCAATAAAAAATTAACCTGTGGTATAACAACTTAAAGTATTGTTTGGAGTGATAAAAATGAAGGAATACTACAAAAAGATTGATAAATCTTTCTTTGATGGAAAAGTGACGATACCTAATGATTACATTGATTGTTTTGTTGATTTAGAAGAATTCGATGAACATAATAGTCGAAATATTACGATAAAATTCAAGAAAAAATCATATCAAGGTAAATACTGTTTCGTGCATCAAAGATCGGGCAGAAATGTTTTACAAATTTCTTATGATAACAAATTAGCAAATGATTTGAAAAAAGAATTCATACAGACTTATTTTGCAATAGAAAGTCAAAAATTACTCAAAACTGACGACAAAAAATTTCAGACAAAGTTATTAGGTGGAAATCAGGAAGTTGCTATTTTTAAACCGATTAACGAAGCAACGATTGAAATCAAATCCTTTGTAAAAATTGAAACACCTTATGATAGCGTATTTAAAAGTTTGGTCGATCAGAATGTTTTCGGTTGGTTAAGTAAGGATGCACATACTCAAATGATAACGAAATATTCAAAATGGGAAAGCATAGAAAAGTTAAACCAGTATGCTGATACACCTTTTGTTGTTTATTATCTTATTGATGAATCAAACAAACAGATCTACATAGGTAGTGCTAAAAGACTTGGTGACAGAGTAAAACCGGGCAGACATGAAATACCCGGATGGAATAAATTTATGTTTGAAATAGTGCATCCTGATTATCACAATTGTCTTCAGGAAGTTGAATATCATTCAATAATGACATTTTCAAGATTTTTGAAGAACAATGGCGGCAGAAGCAACATGGATATAGCGGATTACACCCTGGTAAACAAGGATTATAAATACTATCGTGATTAAAAAGTATTGTTTTTGAGGTTGTCTGACGACAGCCTCCTCTTTTTTTGTTTCGCAACACTTTCGCTGAATATGTCTACAAACTACCCCTTATAGTCTTCACTTCATTGCAACCACCCCATAGCTGCACCCATAATTGAAGCCCCGAAAACCCAGTAAAATAGGCACTTTTGAGGTTTTAAAAAAATTTATGGTTTTCTCTTGACATTTACCCCTGCTGCGGCTCAGTCTATAGCTTCTTTTCTTGAAGATACGGGTACTTCACCTTCCGATTATGACCTTATTCTTACGGGGGACTTGGGGAAGGTGGGAAGCGACCTTCTTAAAGATTATCTTTATAGTCGTAAAAATATCGATATATCAAAAAATCATAATGATTGCGGTCTTATGATTTACGATTTGAATTCACAGGATGTTGATTCGGGGGGATCGGGATGCGGTTGTTCTGCAGTTGTGACGGCATCTTTCATTATGAGGTTAATGCGGGAAAAAAAGCTTAACAAGGTGTTATTTGCAGGTACAGGTGCGCTTATGTCGCCGCTTATTTCTATGCAAGGGGAGACTATTCCCGCTATTGCTCATATTGTTGAATTTAATTCTGTGGGGTGAAACAGTGGACAGGGAAAAAATTCTTGATGTTGTTATAAAGGGTAATACAATTCTTTCTTCTGTAAGAAAAATCAGTAAAGCCGTTAATATATTCCGCGTATTTTCTTATGTATCTCTGACATTGATTGTTGTAATGAATGTTTTCGGAGTATTAAGTGCATTGAAGCAATAAAAAAGCAGGGGACTGAAAAAACTTATTGTTTTTTTTGCCCCCTGTTATTTTACTTATCTGACAATGTTTTATTGACTGTATTGCTGATTAATTCAGCAGCGAAGGATTCTACTGTTTTTATGCATTGCGGCTTGTTTTTCAGTTCTGCTTTAACTTTCGGAATTGAATTTGCCGCCATATCACAAAGTGCAGAGTAATTCTTTTTGTCTCCTGATGTGTGCACAATAAATTTTTTAATTGCAATAGAAAAAAAGTTGTTGAAGCTTTTTTTTGCATCTGTCCCTTCTTCCTCTGCGGTATTCATCAAAGAAACAAAGGCGCGAAGTACTGTAGTTGCTTCAGGCTGTGTGTCGGATGGAATGTCTGAATCATCAAAAACATCGCGGTTACCGTGTTTTGTGTCAGAAAGACCGAGAAGGTAGTCTGCGGATACATCATAGAAAACTGCCGCTTTTTTTACAAATTCAAGGTTGCATTCACGTATTCCTTTTTCGTAATGAGACAAAAGTGCCTGAGAAACACCAAGCTGCTCAGCTGCCGACTTCTGAGAAATATTTCTTTCGCGTCTTAATGCGGAAATTTTTGAAGCAAATCCTATACTCATTGATTACACCCCTTGATTTTTCGGATAATCTTTATATAATATAGATATATTATATCACTAAAAACAGATTTGTAAATAATCAGAAGGGAATGCTTTATGCGAGGATATAAAATACATTTGATACGTCACGGACTTTCGGAGGGGGCGGAAGAAGGAAAGTATATCGGAAGCTCCGACGTTTCGTTAACAGAATACGGTAAGAAACAGCTTAAGGATATGATGGCGGAGTATGAATATCCTGATGCCGAGATTGTCATTTCCAGTCCTCTGAATCGCTGTCTTGAAACTGCGAAAATTCTTTATCCAAATAAGAACCCCGTTATTTTCGATGATCTTTCGGAGTATGATTTCGGTGAGTTTGAAGGTTCAACTGCTGAAGAGCTGAACTCTGATCCTGCGTTCATTGAGTGGATAAAGGGCGGAGAGGATGCAAAGGCTCCCTTCGGTGAATCAAACGGAGAGTTCAGAGACCGTGTATGCAAGAGCTTCTTCAATATTGTGGAAGGAATTCTGAAAACCGAGCCGCGTTCAGTTGCAATAATTACCCATGGCGGTGTAATTATGACAATAATGCAGTATTTTGCATTTCCCGAAAAACCTATGCATGAGTGGTTAATGCCCAACGGCAGCGGATATACTCTCAATGTTGACCGCAGAATGTGGGAAAATTTCACAAGGGCAGAGGCTTTTGCCGAAATTCCCTTCAAGGCTTATGAATATAATGAGGATGAGCCGTATAACGAAGATTGGGACGGAGAAATTGACCCGGAAGAATTCAGGGGCTTTTATACACCTCAGGAGGATAAGTAAATGATTACTCAGGAAAAAATTGACAGAATAAATTTTCTTGCAAGAAAGTCAAAGTCAGAAGGACTGACTGACACTGAAAAAACAGAACAGGAAAAATTAAGACGAGAATATATCGATGCATATAAAGCAAATCTCAGAGCTCAGCTTGACAATACCGTTGTTGTCCGTCCTGACGGCTCAAAGGAAAGACTTTCCGACAAAAAGAAAAAATAAATTACAGAGAAAAGAAGAACGAGGTCAGTATGTCTGACCTCGTTTTACTTATATTTGTCCGGTTTTAATTTTGGAATAAAGTCATATACATCGTTAGATGCAGGAGGGGGAGAAGCCTGCATTGCATCTATGGGCTTCGGCACAAATTCACTGCTGTTTGCTGTGGGAAGAGGGCCTGCAAGTGTTGTATCGGGTTTGTCGGACACTCTGCCGTACTTCAATGCCTTTATATCCTTGTTTTCCTTTTTCATAATATCACCTGTAAATATTATGAACAGGATGTAGATATTTATTCGTTTATTCCGAAAATTGCTCTTGAATTTTCTGCTGTTATATCAAGAAGCTTCTGCGTTTCCATGCCTTTCAATTCTGCTATAAAATCTGCAGTAAATGAAATTAAGGAAGAATCATTCCTTTTTCCTCTGAACGGTACGGGTGTCATATAAGGGCAGTCGGTTTCAAGAACAAGGCGGTCGAGTGGTACATATTTTGCAACCTCGACAGGCTTTTTTGCGTTCTTGAAGGTTACCGCACCGCCAAGACCTATATACAATCCCAGCTTTACAATGTCCTTTGCCATTTCCACGCTGCCCGAGAAGCAGTGAACAATGCCTTTCGGATTATATTTTTTTAAGAGGTTTAACGTATCCTCGTGAGCTTCTCTGTCGTGAATAATTACGGGAAGGTCAAGCTCTTTTGCAAGAATCAACTGCTTTTCAAAAACTTGCCTTTGTATGTCTCTCGGGGAAAAGTCATAGTGGTAATCAAGTCCGATTTCGCCGATTGCAACACATTTAGGATGGTTAGCGAATGCTTTTAATTTTTCAATAAAGTTCTCTTTGACATTTTCTGCTTCGTGGGGATGAATACCGGCGGCAAAGTAAATGTAATCGTAATTATCGGAAATATCTGCACATTTTTTGCAGGAATTTACATCTGTTGCACAGTTTACAACACCGCAGACACCTTTTTTCGGGAGATGTCCGAGAAGCTCAGATAAATCCTCCGAAAAGCTGTCATCGTCATAGTGTGCGTGGGAGTCAAAAATATTATTATACATATTTATCTGACCTTAGATCCTGCGGGAATTCCGTCGACAAAAATAACCTTAACATCATCTTCACTGCAGTCAGCAGCAAGAATCATTCCCTGACTTTCAATGCCGCAGAGTGTTGCGGGTTTTAAGTTGGAAACAAGAATAATTTTTTTGCCGATAAGATCTTCAGGCTTGTACCATTTTGCAATGCCTGATGCTACTGTTCTCTTACCTGCGCCGTCAAAAACGGTAAGTTTAAGAAGCTTTTTGGCTTTCTTTACGGGTTCGCAGTCAACAATTTCTGCAACTCTGAGGTCTACCTTTGCGAAATCTTCAATGCCGATTTTTGCAACACCCTCAATTTCAGCCGCATTCTGTGCTGCTGCCATCTTTTCCTTCATTTCCTTTTCGATTTCTGCGAGCATTACAGGCGCATCAATTCTGTTAAAAAGGGGAGTGGGAGCAGAAACCTTTATTCCGGTCTTAGCTGCACCGAAGGTAAGAATGCTTTCGTATGAAGATTCTTCGCAGTTTATCTGTGCGAGAATTGCCTTTGATGTATCAGGCATAAAGGGTGAGAGCTCAACTGCAATAATTCTGATGGCTTCAAGAAGATTATAAAGGACAGTTGAAAGTCTTTCTTTGTTTTCTTCGTCCTTTGCAAGTGCCCAGGGGGCTGTTTCGTCAATATACTTATTGCTTCTTTTAGCAGAATTGATAACAGCTTCAACTGCATCTGCAATTCTGAAATCATCAAATGCCTTTTCCATTACGGGAAGAGCAGAAAGAATATCAGCCTTGAATTCATCATCAAGTGCTTCCCCTTTGTTGTTGCAGGGAAGTACACCGTCAAAATACTTGTTAATCATTGCAACAGTTCTGTTTACAAGATTTCCTAATGTATTTGCAAGGTCGGAGTTGAATCTCTCAATTATTGTTTCATAAGAGATAGAGCCGTCTGTTGCATGGGGCATTTCTGAAAGGAGGTAATATCTTACCGCATCTACGCCGAATCTTGCAGTAAGCTCATCTGCGTAAATAACATTGCCCCTTGATTTTGACATCTTGTCTGTACCGAAAAGGAGCCAGGGATGTCCGTAAACCTGCTTGGGGAGAGGCTCACCCAGAGCCATAAGCATAATGGGCCAATAGATAGTATGGAAACGGATAATATCCTTACCTACGATGTGTACATCAGCAGGCCAGTATTTATTGTATTTCTCTCCGCTGCCGTCTGGATCGTAGCCAAGAGCGGTAATATAGTTTGAAAGAGCATCAATCCATACGTAAATTACGTGATTATCATCAAATGTAACGGGGATTCCCCATTTGAAGGATGTTCTTGATACACAAAGATCCTGAAGACCGGGCTTGATGAAGTTGTTTACCATTTCCTTTTTACGGCTTTCAGGATAAATAAAATCGGGATTGTTTTCAATGTGTTCTTCAAGCTGCTTCTGATACTTTGAGAGCTTAAGGAAATATGCTTCTTCCTTTGCAAGCTTTACTTCTCTGCCGCAGTCGGGACATTTGCCGTCATTCAGCTGGCTTTCGGTGAAGAAGCTTTCGCAGGGAACACAGTAATGTCCTTCATAGGAGCTTTTGTAGATGTCCCCCTGATCATAAAGCTTTTTGAAAATCTTCTGTACAGCCTTTTCGTGGTAATCGTCGGTTGTTCTTATGAAGTGGTCGTATGTGGTGTTGAGGTTGTCACAGATATCCTTGATCTGACCTGCAATCTTGTCAACATGCTGCTTGGGGGTAATGCCCTCACTCTTTGCCTGTTCTTCAATTTTCTGACCGTGTTCGTCTGTGCCTGTGCAGAAGAAGACGTCATATCCCTGAAGTCTCTTGAAGCGTGCAATGGCATCTGTAAGAACAATTTCATAAGAATTGCCTATGTGAGGTTTTCTTGAAGTATATGCTATCGCGGTTGTAATATAATATTTACCCTTATTCATAACTATTCCTCCGGTAAAATTAATTATTATCTTTATATTATACTCTAATTTTTAATATTTTCAAGTATCTATATTACATCATATTACTCATTTTCAGATATAAATCACTTTACTTTTGCTCTTTAGTGTGTTAAAATGTTACCATTACCGAAAAGGCAGGAATATGCTATGACAAGTAAAATCAAGGATGAAAACACCGATTTTTTATTCAATTGCATAATGAAGCTTGAAACTCTTGAAGAATGCTATGCATTTTTTGAGGATCTTTGCACTGTGCCCGAAGTAAAGGCTATGGCGCAGAGAGCTGCAGTTGCAAAGCTTCTCAGTGAAAAAACTGTTTATAACAGCATTGTTGAAAAGACCGGTGCTTCTACAGCTACAATCAGCCGTGTAAACCGTTCATTAGCTTACGGTACCGGCGGATATGACATAGTATTTAATAAGAAATAATATGGCATACGAAAATAGCTTTGCATCGGTTTACGATGTGTTTACGGGTGAAGTGAATTATGAGGATAGGGCAGAGTATATTCTGGAGCTGCTGAAAAGTAACGGTATCACCGAGGGTACTATTCTTGATGTTGCCTGCGGTACCGGAAGTCTTACGGAGCAGTTTCTGAAAAAAGGCTTCGAGGTTGTTGCAAACGACATTTCCTTCGATATGCTGAATATTGCAAGGGAAAAGCTGTCCTCTTACGGAGAAAAGGTTATTCTTCTCTGTCAGGATATGTGCGAGCTTGATTTGTTTGGCACGGTGGATGCTGCGGTTTGTTCTCTTGATTCAATTAATCATCTCATATATGAAGAGGATGTTGAGGCTGCCTTTGACAGTATCGGGATGTTTATACGACCCGAAGGTCTTTTTGTTTTTGATGTAAATTCCGTCTATAAGCATCGCTCGGTACTCTCTGACAAAACCTTTGTGTACGAGGATGAAGATGACACCTTCCTTACCTGGCAGAATTCCGAGTGTGATGAGGAAGATGTCGTGGAGATGTATATTGATATTTTCTCAAAAAATGAAAACGGTATGTATTCAAGACAGACAGATTTTATTACAGAAAGAGCATATTCAGAAGATTTTTTACGTAAAACTCTTGAGAATAGCGGTTTCAGGGTGATTGGTGTTTACGGTGATATGACAACGCTTTCCCCTGCAGAAAATGAAGAAAGGTTATATTTCCTTGCACAGAGGAAATAAGGTATAGATATGGCTCACGTTGTAAGAAGTATTACAGAAGACGGCTGCGTGTTTGTGCTTGCAGCTGATACAACAGATATAAGTGAAACAGCAAGACAAATTCATAACACTTCAAAGGTATGTACAGCGGCACTGGGAAGAGCTCTTACCGGCGCATCCTTTATGGGGCATTTGCTTAAAGGACAGGACAGCTCCGTAACGCTTCGCTTTAATGGCGGCGGTCCGGCAGGCTCGGTTATTGCCGTTGCTGACAATGGCGGTAATGTCAGGGGATATGTAATGAATCCCGATGTTAATCTTCCTCTTAATGAAAAAGGTAAGCTTGATGTCGGCGGTGCAGTGGGAACAAATGGCTTTCTCACAGTTATAAAGGATGTCGGTATGAAAGAGCCATTTGTAGGACAGATTCCTCTTGTTTCCGGTGAAATTGCAGAGGATCTTACGTCTTATTATGCTATAAGTGAACAGGTTCCCTCTGTATGTGCTCTCGGCGTGCTTGTAAATCCCGATCTTACTGTTGCGGTATCGGGTGGATTCCTTATTCAGCTTCTTCCTACAGCTGATGATACAATAATTGATAAAGTAGAAAGAGGACTTAACGGACTTCCTTCCGTAACAACTATGCTGGCAGAAGGACTTACCCCTGAAGAAATCTGCAAAAAGGTTCTTCCCGAATTCAATGTTGAGGTTCTTGATACTGCAGAATGTGAATATAAATGTAACTGTTCAAGAGAAAGAGTTGAACAGGCTCTTATCAGTGTCGGCAAAGCAGAGCTTATGGATATGGCTAAGGATGACTCAACGGAAGTGAAGTGTCATTTCTGTCCCCAGGTCTATAAGTTTACCTCAGAAGATATACTGGAATTAGCAGAGAATATATGAAGGTTTTCAAGAGACAAAAACTTTTTTGAAAAAAATTGAAAAAAATGAAAAAAAGGTATTGACTTTTGGATTCAGTTGTAGTATATTAATGAAGCCGTAAGGAAAGCAAGTCAATCGCAATAGCGGTTGCAACAAAGTGGGAGTATAGCTCAGCTGGGAGAGCACCTGCCTTACAAGCAGGGGGTCACAGGTTCGAGCCCTGTTGTTCCCACCACTTTGGCCCAGTAGCTCAGTTGGTTAGAGCGCTAGCCTGTCACGCTAGAGGTCGACGGTTCGAGCCCGTTCTGGGTCGCCACCTTACGGTTTGCCTTTGTAGCTCAGTTGGTAGAGCAGTGGACTGAAAATCCACGTGTCGTTGGTTCGATTCCGACCGAAGGCACCACTTTTTGCGGATGTAGCTCATCTGGTAGAGCGCCACCTTGCCAAGGTGGAGGTAGCGAGTTCGAGCCTCGTCATCCGCTCCATTTTTTTATATGGCGTCATAGCCAAGTGGTAAGGCAGAGGTCTGCAAAACCTTTATTCCCCAGTTCAAATCTGGGTGACGCCTCCATGTGAATGAAACCCATAAATTGGACTGACGATGTCTAATTTGCGGGTTTCTTTCCTTTTATTACAAGGGTTTGTTAGAGTTTTTTAATTTGAACAAAAATCCAAAATTATATTAAAATAAAAAAAGAAAGTATAAATTTGATGACTTTTGGACTGGTTTTTGTTCAAAATGTTTCATTTTTCAAAATATTGTTTTTCAACAAAATCAGGTGTCTTATTGTTCAAATATGAATGTGGTCGTTCGTTATTATACCAGTGTACATATTCATCAATAGACTTTTTCATTTGTGATTGAGATGTATATTGATATCTGTATATTTCTTCTTGCTTAAGTGTTTTGAAAAAAGCCTCACACACTGAGTTATCATAGGGAACACCTCTTCGAGAGAATGAGTGAATAGCACCAAGCGCGGTCAGATAATTGTAATAACTTTTAGAAGTGAAGTTACAGCCTCTGTCGGTATGTATTATAATTCCTTTGTCCGGCTTCCTACTTTCATACGCTTTCCTGAATGTACCTTTCGTAAGATTGGTACTATTTTTATTTGATATACGGTAAGCTACTATTTTTCTTGCATATAGGTCCAGAATTACACATAAATAGTATTTATGTTTCTTGCATACAAATTCAGTAACGTCACTCACCCAAATTTCATTAGGTCTTGAAACAGTAAATTGTTGTTTTACCATATTTTCCTTTTTGCTTATGCTTTGTTGGTATCTTTTTTTAGCACCTCCACGCATACTGAACAAGCCCTCGATACGCATTATGTCTGCAACCAACTTATTTGAGATTTCGTAGCCGTCCGTTCTTAAAAGGGCGGCTATTTTTGCAGCTCCGAGCGTTTGGTTGCTGTCATTGAATTTATTAATAATTAGGGGAGTCATTTCTTTTCTTTTTTCTGAGTATGTGGTTTTGTGATTTTCATCTGCAGCTATATAGTATGATGATTTAGATACTTTTAGTGCTTCGCAAAGAATAGAAAGTGAATATTCACTTGAAAGCCTTTTGATTTCAGCCACTTTAATTACAGTCGGACTATCTAAAGTACAGTTAGCTTTGTATAGAATTTCATTAATTTTCTTAGCTCTATTATACTTGTCTTGCAGTCTGAGGTAATCCCTTTGGTTCATTGTGGTGTTATTTTCTTGTGTGGTTTGTGATTTACGAGTGTCATACAATTCAATCCAATTATATATTGAACCTCTGCTTACACCATACTGAGTTGAAAGGTTCTGCACTGAAGTACCGTTTATGTATTCCTTCACTATTTTCTTTTTGGTTGTTGTGGGCAATCGTTTGCTCATTATTATTACCGTCCTTATCTTGAATTTTTAGACCCAATAATACAACACTTTTTGAAAAAAGTGAACACACTGATACAGCTACACTAACTCTGGCATGATTAGTTTTGGTTTTTAATTTAATATACATAACCATATTTAAAACAAACTTTTTCATAAAATATTTACAACCGCCAATTTTTCTGATATAATGAACCTAAAATTCCAGCGGAAAGGTTGACTGTTTATATGAAGTTTGCGACAATCTATCAGACAGACAGACAGACAGACAGACAGACAGACAGACAGACAGACAGACAGACAGACAGACAGACAGACAGACAGACAGACAGACAGACAGACAGACAGACAGAGATAACTCTGCCTATTTCCGTGCGTTTAACATTTGGTAACTAACCGTTCAGACTCACTGTTCAGTGTGGGTTCGGGCGGTTTTTTTTATATGTAAATTTTATCCCCGAAAGGAGAAAAAACAATGAAAAAAACTTTATCAATCATCCTTGCAATCTTAATGATTGTAACTATGATTCCATTCACACCTGTTGCTTTTGCGGCTGATGACACCCCCGATTTCAGCGATGCTAAAATACTTACGGTAAACGATGAAGGTGTTCTTTGTATTGACGGTGTTGCGGTAGTTTGTAAGGATTTGGGTTATTCTGTTACTGAACAATACATTCCCGCCGGCAAATATAAGTTAGCAAGTGATATTTCAACTCTTTACTACAATACCCTATTTCATACGGATGCAGGTTCTAATGTCGAAATTGACCTTAACGGTTATACATGGAGTTCAAAAAAATTTGTTTTGTATGTTCAGGGTTCACTTTCCATATATGATACTTCTGCTGAAAATACAGGCAAAATTATAAGTACAGATGCAAATGGTGGGATTTTGACTTACAACGGAGCTCGTGAAATAAATTTATATAACGGAACTCTTGAAAATAACGATATATCTGTAAGCCGAGACAACTGTGTTGTAAATCTTTATGGCGGTAAAATAAAATGTGATACATACGCTTTGATTTGTTATATGGAATATTCAAGTATAATTAACATTTATGATACCGTTCT
>JAZRTO010000109.1:0-25833 GCA_045652065.1 Acutalibacteraceae bacterium | reverse complement strand
CTGCATTCAGTTTCATGAGGCAAGCGCACCTCCTCTCACAACTTGAAAGCGGTGGCAGTCGCTTTTCTTGTTGCGATTTAGGATCTTGCGACTTTCCTCGATGACCTGTTTGCAGTAATATTCGCCGAGGTGCCCGATGTGCGCCTCAGACAGAGGGGCACAAATCAGATCGGCGAGCCACTGATACGCATCCTGCTTCGACATGAAGCCTGATTCGTGCAGCTGGTCGAAATAATGATGAGCTGTACGCCTGAGCGAACGAAGCTCGTGGTTTACCAGACTACCGACCGGGATATTGGTGCCGGCGTGAACTCTGACATATGAATCGCATTCAGGATAGTTCGAACACACGTACAACATCATACCTTTGCTGTTGTCATGATAAATCCCGTCTGCGCTGCGATATACAACAGTGCCGCCGCAATATGGACAGCGCATGCTGCTCGCATTAAATCCCTTTCTTTTTTTCTTATTATGTTTATTCATCTTAACCTCCGATAGAAAAGAAAAAAGCCGGAAGGTCTGCAAAACAAAAACAGAGCCAACGCATCGGAATTTTGGTGTCTCATCCGATTATTGACTCTGTAATTATTGCAGCCTCTCGGCTAATATTCTGTTAACCTGCGTTATTGTGGATCCGCTCATTGCGCGGCTCCGTAACGGTTCCTCATCCACGTCTGAATAAGTCTAACGCACCCCTTGGCGTACCGAAAGCCTGAACGCAGGCTCTACAAATATTATACACGAAAACAGCAGGAAAATCAAGCAATTTAGGCACTTTTAAAGCCTAAAATCACCGAAATAGTGCCGATTAGGTTTGATTTTATAATCAATTGAAACGCCTTTCACCAAAGAGTTGAAAGAACACGAAATGACTGCCGAAGGAACAGGAAAATCCACGCACTTTTCCTATCCGAACACAAAATGGGACCTCATTATTTCTCCTAAATTCACACAAACTTGACCTGTATCTATATAATCACTCCTGCAGTCATATATATTCTTACAATTCGAGTGAGAAAGATACGCGCGTATTATAGGGGCAAAAAGTGCAACGCTACTTTTTTGAAAATAAAAATCCTGGTATTTTTTAAGTGAGTCTAAGAAAATACGGCTAATTCGAGCTACAAATCGTGCCGGTTTCCTAATGATATGCGTATTTGTCTCGGTTCCACGCATTTCGTTCCAAATACGTATAACATCATCAGACCCTGGTACAGAATACTCCTGATCATCCGGATACTGAGCGTTAAAAATGACGCAACCGAAGGAACCAGGAAGACGCCGAAGGACAAATGTATCCTGGTGCTTTCTCATAAAGCGCCAGACCTTGGTTTTCTCCCAGTTCCAGCGTTTACCCAAGGTTTCCAAAGTGAGTATGGAGCCTTCCTTGCCATACTGAACCGCAGGAGCTGCAAAAGAAAAAGCGTTGCTGAAGTCGCAGTGCACCGTATGGCACCATAAATCCAACCACGCATCCGATTCTTCGAAAGTATAATTTTGTTCTACCAATCTCTCGGTTATATTACGGGGGATGCAAAGGAAACCATAACCTTCTGTAACATAAACTGAGTTTGACATACACTCACTTCCATCGCAATTATGAACCCAGTCTGGGAGAGTCAGCTCAAGTTTCTTGGTCTTCTTGTCAAGTGTATAAGTAACCAATCCCAGTCTAACAAGCTCGTCCAACACTGCCAATGCCTTTGTGCGATTCTTAATACCGAGAATGCTTTTCAGCCCAACAACACCACCGCCCCACATACCGGCATTTACTTCATTTTTATAGCCACAGTATTTGGCGGTGCCTTTTCGATAAGCCGCACGGGAGGCAAGTTTTGCCCACGCACCCATTACACCTTTGCCCATAGGCAGATTATTACGGGGAAGTTTTACCCATTTGTAGCACAATAAGCATTTCATACTGATTTCTCCTTTCTCCAAGTATAGAAAAAGAGCCTTGTTTCACAGTGGAAACAAGACTCTCTTAGTTTGTTAATTAAATTTCTGTCTGGTCAAAATACATTCAATTACGCGGTCGGAGATGATACCTCGATCACGCTCAGCGTAATATTCAAGCATCGGGATAAGCAATTCCTTTATTTCTGCTCTTGTGAACTTGGGAATTTTCAATTGGTTACCATAAAGAGTTCGTGCCGTATTTATTTGACGGGTAAAACTCGTATTAAACGGACGTGCAACAATGTCTTTGATAAGTCCTTTAGGATCAATATCCATCGGAGAAAACTGAACATTTGACAGCAGACCGGCTCCATTATCAAAAATCGGGCAGTATTTGAATTTTCCATTTTCCTCAATTACCGCTATGTTGTTAAGGTGACGATCGTCGTTTAAGAATAAAGCATCCACCTCAAAAAGCAATGTGAGATACTGCGGAAACTCCTTAAGCCCTGTATACTCAGCGGTTGCCTCTGCAAGATATTGAATACGCTTTTTATCACTACTGAGCCTTTCTAACTTATCTTTGAGCGAAGTGCCAAGCTGACGGGAGAACAAATGACTGAGCGTAATAATTGATTGGCCATCCTTCAAAAAGTTTTTGCTTGAACAACCTGTTCTGTCTCTACCGTGAACATTCAGCCGTTCCATCTCATAGCGTGCAAAAGAAAACGGTGTATCGCTCTCGATATTGCTATTTTCGAGCAGTTTGGATATAACCGTTTCGGTTAATGCTTCATAGCCAAATTGATCAAGCTTATACCATTTGTTCGTTTCTTTATCAAACCATTTTTCCTGATTGCCCTTCGATGATGTTTCAGCAACCTTTTCGTTGGTTACAAGTTTAACTGTCATTGTATTTCCTCCCATTTAAGCCACTGGTCGTCTTCTGCCATTCTGCCACTTGTTTTTTTGATGATTTCAAGCGGATTATATTCCTCTACTCCGATTGCTTCCAAATACTCTCTGATACCGCTGCGACTTTTTGGTACACAACGTTCCTCTAAGAAGTTGTGAAAATCCTCCCAAGTCGGCACTTCGTTTTTTCCAAATGCGGTTTTAACAATATGCTCTGTTGTGTTTTCTACCGACAAGGTTTCATCCGTAAAGTCGGCAACAATTTTGGTACACAAAACCTCTCCGTCATAAAACTCAAATTGCACAAGCTTATGACATAGCGATTTTTTCTTTCCTAAAAATTCATCCATAGACAAATGTGGTGAAATCATAATCCTTTCACCATCAAATGTCATTTCCATTTTTGTATCCGTAAGACCGAGTTCGGCAACCCATTTGCTCGGCAGAGACACCTTATAGGTTTTAGAGTCTTTACCGGCGGTGCCGCCCGCCTTGCCTACGATTAATTTTGCTATTCGTCTTTCCATAACTATCACCACAAGAATTATAGCATATTCGTAACGAATAGTCAAGGTTTTGCTTTTAAGATGAGATATGTATTTTTAGTGGTTCGATTAGGTCTTTAAAGTAAATTTTAATAACACTCGGGAACATCAAGGGAAGTAGGTGTAAACCTTAAGCAGGGCTACAACGGTGATCTTACCTCCCGTCAGGCAGGCTCTGTCGGCGGTCAGATGGTCAAGAAGATGATCGAGGCTTACGAAAAGGGTATGAAATAACATCCTTTAAGTCCTGATATTCTGTTTATACGGATAAGAAGTAATATTCTTTCCCGCGGGGAAGAATATTACTTCTGTTTTTTTGTTAAGCATACACCTATGTAAAGATTTTGTTAATTTTCTACAATAAAATTGCAAATTGTTTAGCTGTTTTAATTCTCGACAAGTGTCGGAAAGTATGATAGAATTTTAACGTTAAATTCCATTATGGAGGAGAATTTATTTATGAAAGCATCTGAAAGCATACCAAATTACCGTTCAGGTCTTCGCATGTATGCAAACTTTGCGGCACGCACAATAAAAAAGGTGTGCCAGGAAATCGGTCCCAGAGAAGCTGGTACCCAGGCTGAGCTTGATGCTCAGAATTTTATGGCAAATCAGGTAGGCGATGCTGCTGATGAAGTAAAGCAGGAATCGTTCACAATTGCCCACAGAGCATTCCTTTACTGGCTGAGACTCGGCGGTATTCTTCTGCTCCTTGCCCTCGCAGCAGGTATCGTTAACATCTTCATTCCCGGTGTCTTCTTTGCACCTTACGTTGCACTTGCCTGTTGTATACTCACCGCAATAATGATTTTCGGCGAATTCCTTTTCTACAAGCCTGTTATTGACCCCTTCTTCAAAAAGGTTACTTCCCATAATACATATTGCATCAGAAAGGCAACGGGAGAAACAAAGAGAAGAATAATCTTCGCAGGCCATGCCGACTCATCTATTGAATGGCGCCCCACACACATAGGCGGTGCTCCCCTTATGTATGTAGCATACATTTATCCCGCAGTGGGACTGGGCTACACACTTATTTCAACCATCTATATGCTGGTTACAGGTGAAATCAATACTGCACTCGTTCTCATAAACTGTGCATTCATCCCCGGATACATCGGTCTTACCATCTTTATGAATTATAAGGTATGTGTTGACGGTGCAAATGACAACCTTACCGGCTGTATGACAGGCGCTGCAGTGCTTAAATTCCTCGGTGACAATAACATCCGCTTTGAAAACACAGAGGTTATTGCAATGTTCTCAGGCGCAGAGGAAGAAGGCCTCAGAGGTGCAAAGGCTTCTGCAAAGCTTCACCCCGAATTCAAAAAAGACAGCGATATAGAAACAGTTTTTGTTGCAGTTGACACAATGAAGGATTATGAGGATATGTTCGTATACAACAGAGATATGTCCGGTATCACAAAGCACAGCGATGAGGCCTGCGCACTTGTAAAGAAAGCAGGTCAGAATGCCGGTGTTGATATCAAGTACTCAGTTGTTTTTGCCGGTGCATCAGATGCTGCCGCAATGACTCAGGCAGGTGTTCACGCAACAACCCTTGCCGCTATGAATCCCGGACCTCCCAAATACTATCACACACGTGATGATAAGGCTGATATTCTTAACCTCAAGACCATCGAAAAGGGTGTTGAAATTGCTCTTGAAGCAACCTTCCTCTTTGATGAACAGGGTCTTAAGAAAAACTACAACTAAATACGCGGTGTATAAAGAGGACTGAGAAAAATCAGTCCTCTTTATTTGTAAATATTTATATATTTGTTGTTGCAAAAACCATATTTTTCTGTTATACTAACATCGTACAACTTAAAAGGAGTAGAATGTAATGAAAAAATCCATCAAAACAGTAATTTCTTTCGTATTAATCACACTTCTTGCACTTTCCTTCTCATCATGCTCCATATTCCAGAGTATGCGTGAGAATGCACAGAATGCAGCACAGATAACAATACTGGAAACTCCCGAAAAAGGCAAGATAATTTCCGAATATAATGCTCTTCTTGAAAATTCTCTCAAGGAAGCTACCGAAATCAAGGAAAACATCAGTTATTCAGCTGGCCAGCCCGATGTATTCAAGGCAGGTGAAGAAGCAGGCGTTCTTGATGCAGCAGCAAATCAGCTCAAAACCTTCATTATGTCAGCAAACCCCGGCAGTGCTTCAACAGTTCTTGAAGATGGTGCAGATTCCCTTCTCAAGTCACTTAAGAAGGCTTCCGTTCTCGAGTTTGATTTCAGCAGAAACATTGCAAGTGAGAATGTTACAGATGATAAGGGAAACGAAGTAGCTGACGAAGAAGGCAACGTTATTACAGAAACTCGCATCAGCGACAACATCCTTCACCTTACATTCAATTTCTTCAAGGAAGAAGCTATAGCTTCCGATGAAGAGGTAACCGATGAAAACGGCGAAGCAGTTGAAGAAACAACTGTTGTATATGCAAACAAAAAGACAATTGAAAGCGTTTTCGGTTCTCTCAAGGACAAGGAAACAGTTCTTAAGAACTTCGAAGTTGTAAAAGACTATATTACAGTTTCCGACTATAAGATTTCCTATGAAAACTGCCTTATCACATCTGATGCTGATCTTGAAGCAGGTGTGCTTAACTTCGTTAACTTCCAGAAGAATATGAAGGTTACAGCAAAGGCTCAGTGTGTAGGCGCTCTGGCAGAGTACGGTGAAATCGAAGTAGTATTCAACCTTACTCTCAACACTAACTACGAATTCAATTATGAAGAGGCTGAAGCAGAAACAGCTGAAGCAACTGAAGCAGCAGAAGAAACAACTGCAGCAAAAGAAGAAACAACAATTGAAGCAGCTTCCGAGGAAACAACTGTAGCATAAGTAAATATAGTTTCAAGGCCGGAGGATTTTCTCCGGCTTTGTTTTGTCAGATAAAGCTCACAGAATAACCGAAAGGAAGTTTTTATGGCACTTGAATACTCTGTTTCTTTACAGAAGCTTGTTAAGAATAATGCACTTGAAGTGCTTTACTCCCCTAAAAGCCTCGAAGAAATATTTATAAAATCAAAGGATGTAAACCGTCCCGGACTTATTCTCGCAGGATACCACGATTTTTTTGACCCCACAAGACTTCAGTTCTTCGGCCTTACTGAATTCGGCTTCATTGATTCTCTCACAAGAGAAAAAAGAGCAAAATGTCTCGAGCATTTCTTTTCCTATAAGCCCAGCTGTGTAATATGCTCCAGAAGCATAGAGCCGGCAGATGACTTTATGGAATTTGCAAAGTCAAATGAGGTTCCCGTACTGCGTTCTGCCGATTCCACATCAGGCTGTATGTCCACACTTATCTCCTTCTTAGGAGTTGAGCTTGCGGAAAGAATCACTCGCCACGGAGTTTTTGTTGAGGTATATGGTGAGGGTGTACTGATAGTAGGTAACTCCGGTGTCGGTAAGAGTGAAACAGCAATTGAGCTTATAAACCGCGGACACCGTCTGATAGCTGACGATGCAGTTGAAATAAGACGCGTTTCATCAAAAAGCCTGGTAGGTACCGCCCCCGATAACATCAGATACTTTATGGAGCTTCGCGGTGTCGGTGTTATAAATGCGAAAAATCTTTTCGGTGTTGGTGCCGTTAAGATGACAGAAAAAATCGACATAATAATAAACCTTGAGCTATGGGATGAAAACAAGGTATATGACCGTCTGGGACTTGAAGAGGAGTATATGGAAATACTCGGCATCAAAATCCCCGCAATAACGGTTCCCGTAAAGCCCGGCCGAAATCTTTCAATCATAATTGAATGTGCAGCTATGAACAACCGCCAGAAGCGTATGGGCTATAATGCAACAAAGGAGCTTCTTCAGGGACTCGGCATGACCGATGAGGATGACGACGAAGAAAGCAGCAAACCCAAGGTAATTGAAGTCTGGCATTAAATTATTAAAAAAATGACAATTTTATAAACGGAGGAAAATATTATGTACAGAATAGGTGTAGATCTCGGAGGAACAAACATTGTTGTCGGAATTATCGATGAAAATTACAAGATAGTTGCAAAGGCATCAAGAAAGACAAATGCTCCCCGTGCAGCAGAAGGTATTTTTGATGATATGGCTGATGCAATAAAAGAGGCTATGAGCCAGATACATATCACAAATGATGATATTATTTCAATAGGTGTCGGCACTCCCGGCTCAGTAAACAAGGGCGATGAGCTTATTGAATTTGCAAACAATCTCGGCTTTAACAATGTTCCCTCTTACAAGCTTTTAAGAGAAAGAACAGGCTTCGAAAAGGTATATTTTGATAATGATGCAAACTGTGCAGCTCTCGGTGAAGCAGTTGCAGGCTGCGGCAAGGGTGTACCGAATTTCATTATGATCACTCTCGGCACAGGTGTTGGCAGCGGTATCATCGTTAACGGCAAGCTCGTTACAGGTGTAAACTATGCAGCAGGCGAAATGGGACATACAGTTATTGTTTACAACGGTCTTCCCTGTAACTGCGGCAGAAAGGGCTGCTGGGAAAAATATTCATCTGCAACCGCGCTTATTGAACAGACAAAGGATGCAATGAGAAAGAACTTCAACTCCCTTATGTGGGATATTGCAGGTCAGGACATCAATAAGGTAAACGGCAGAACTGCATTTGACGGTATGAGAAAAGGCGATGCTACAGCTCAGGCTGTTGTTAACAACTACGTTGCAATGCTCAGCTGCGGTATCGGCAACATCATCAATACCTTCCAGCCCGATATGGTTTGCGTAGGCGGCGGTGTAGGTAACGAAAAGGAAAACCTTCTCGGACCTGTACGTAAGCTTCTCAGATCCGAAATCTATACAATTAATGCAAAGAAGCAGACTCAGCTTGTTGCTGCCGAGCTCGGAAACGATGCAGGCATCATAGGCGCAGCTCTTCTTGACGAATAATCTGATTTAAGGAGAATCCTGATGACAGACTTGCAGAAATCTTTTTCCGCAAATTTTAACAACAAGGATTGTGCTTTTTATTTAGACGAACCCCTTATGAATCATTGCGCCTTCAGAATCGGAGGCGCTTCTGAGGTTCTTACGGTTCCGAAAAATGAAAAGACACTTACAGAGATTCTTAAATATGCCGATGAAAGAGACATCACGGTGCACATTCTCGGTAACGGCAGCAATGTACTCATTTCCGATGAGGGACTGCGCGGTATCACCGTAAAGCTCATGGGCGGTCTTTGTGATCTTCTGTATCTCGGAGACGGTATAATTGTCTCAGGAGCAGGTGTATCCCTTACCCGTCTTTGTAATTTTGCAAAGGAGCATTCCCTTACGGGACTTGAATTTGCATATGGTATTCCCGGAACTGTAGGCGGTGCCGTTTATATGAATGCAGGTGCCTACGGCGGCGAAATAAAGGATGTTCTGTATTCTGTACGCAGCATGGATGAAAAGGGCGGAGATATAACGGAAACTCCCGCTTCAGAAATCGAAATTGCATACAGAAATACTCCGTTCATGAAAAACAACAGAATAATAACAAGTGCATTTTTCAAATTGAGCGAAGGTAACCCCGACGAAATCTCTGCAAAAATGGATGAGCTTATGGGTAAGCGCAAGAATTCTCAGCCTCTCGAGTTCCCCAGTGCAGGCAGTACCTTCAAAAGACCCGTTGGTGCATATGCGGCAGCACTTATTGATGAAAGCGGTCTCAAGGGTACCTATGTGGGCGGTGCCGAGGTAAGCACCAAGCACGCAGGCTTTGTGATCAACAAGGGCGGAGCCACCTTCTCTGATGTAACAGCGCTTATGGAAATAATTAAGAATACCGTATTTGAAAAGCACGGAATTATGCTTGAACCCGAAGTAGAGATATTAAAGGATTAACTATGTCATTTTCTGCAGATGTAAAAAATGAATTACTTACAATTGAACAAGGTAACTGCTGTCAGACTGCCTCTGACTATGCATTTCTGCTTTTCGGCAGATCCTTTGCCTCTGATGAAATATCCGTTCTTACGGAAAATGAAGCAATTGCTGAGAGCTTCTGCAATGCTGTTAAGCATTTTTCAGGAGCTGAAATTTCCTATGAAAAAGCAGGCGGAAAGAAATTCAGAGCAAGTGTTACAGATAAAGCCGTTATTTCGGCAATATTCGAAAAGCTGGGCATTTCCGACAAGGCGATAAAAAAGAGAATTAACTTTGCAAATATCACGGAGCCCTGCTGCTATAACGCCTTTTTAAGAGGTGTTTTCCTTGCTTGCGGAACCGTAACTAACCCTGAAAAGGAATATCACCTCGAGTTTTCCGTTTCTTCAAAAGGTCTTTGCGATGACCTTCTGAGAATATTTGATGAGTTTGAGCCTACCCCGAAGGTCACCCCCAGAGGCGGTGCATATACGGTATATTTCAAAAGCTCAACAGACATTGAGGATGTTCTGGCACTAATGGGAGCTACCGAAAATTCCATGATGTATATGCATGCAAAGCTCGTAAAGGATATACGAAACAAAGTAAACCGCAAGGTTAATTTCGATCAGGCAAACATCAACCGTACTGTTGCTTCGGCAACAAAGCAATATGAAGCAATTGCAAAAATAAAAGAAAAAATGGGCTTTGATTCTCTCCCGCCCGAGCTTCGTGAAATAGCACAGCTTCGTTTTAACAACAGAGTATCGAGCAATTCAGAAATTGCGGCTATGCTTTCAAAGCCACTTACGGTTTCGGGAGTAAACCACCGTTTCCAGAAGCTCATAAAAATTGCGGGAGAATTAAAATAATGAACATTTCAGCACCCTTCACATCTGCCCCCGAAAAAGGCTGCAGACAGGAAAAGGAACTCAGAGTCTATAAGTTTATGGAAGAAAACAATATTCCCATATACGGCATCGACCACGATGAGGCCGCAACTATGGAAATATGCGAAAAAATTGAAGGCACACTTGGTGCGGATATCTGCAAGAATCTGTTCCTCTGTAATGCAAAGGCTTCTTCATTTTATCTTCTTCTTATGCCGGGAAAAAAGGCCTTTAAGACAAAGTTTTTATCAAAACAGATAAATTCCTCAAGGCTCTCCTTCGGCAGTGCCGAAAATATGGAACAATATCTTGATATAACCCCGGGATCAGTCAGCATTATGGGGCTTATGAACGACAATGAAAAGACTGTAAATCTCCTTATAGATAAGGATCTGCTGTCAGTTCCTGAGATAGGCTTTCACCCCTGTGTCAACACCTCCACATTAAAACTTTCAACAGATGACCTCATTAACCTGGTGATTCCGGCGCTCGGAAGAACATATACGATTGTTGATCTGCCCGATCCCAATAAAGAAACAACAGAATAACGGCATTTTTATTGACAATTGCCATTATTTTTAGTATTATTAAATTAATAATAAACGGAGGAAAAAGAAAATGAAAAATTTCAGAAAAATCTTCGCATTAGTTCTCAGCGTTCTCCTCATTATGCAGATCGGCATTTTTGCAGCTTCTGCAACAGATACCGCTGATTACATCATCAATTCCCCTTACGATTCAGTTGTATGGGAGGGTGACAACGCCTGGGGTGCATACAAGGGCACTCTTCATTCTCACACAACATATTCCGATGGTAATGTTGACCTTGCCACAATGGTAAAGGAATATTACAAGCAGGACTACGATTTCCTTGCTAATGCTGACCACGGTG
Organism: Acutalibacteraceae bacterium; assembly: GCA_045652065.1. Lineage (GTDB taxonomy): Bacteria > Bacillota > Clostridia > Oscillospirales > Acutalibacteraceae > RUG806. The sequence goes on along the minus strand of JAZRTO010000109.1, from coordinate 14,814 downwards.
TTACAGGTGTTGAATGGAACAAAGCACCCGAATATCCCATTCTTTACAATTATCAGTTCATCATCGGAAACAAATTCACAACTCTTACCGATGAAGAATATGAAGGTATAATTACAGGCACATATGACAACAGAGGAAAGAAAATGACCTGCGTTGTAGGTGCTAACGAGCTCAATGATTTGACTCTCACAAAGTGTCATGTTAACGGCTACTTCCTTCCTGAAGGTGTCGGCACCGGCTTCCGTGGCGGTGAAAATGCTTTTGAAGAAGCTGTTAAGTTTACTCAGGAAAACGGCGGTATTTCCCACATTAACCATCCCGGTGACTGGCTTGAATCTAACTCAAATCCCGAAGCAGTAAACGATATCAAAAATATCAGTTTCCTTACAGACATTATCCTTAAATACGACTCCTGCTACGGCATTGAGGTTTTCAACGAGGATAACGGCACAACCGGTTATGACAGAATACTTTGGGATAACATGCTGATGTACGCTCTGCCCTACGGCAAAACAATTATCGGTTATGCTAACACAGATGCTCACGAAACAGATACAATTGACACATCATTTATGACATTTATGATGGAAGAAAACAATGTAGACAACATCAAGGCTACAATGATGAACGGCGCATTCTTCTCAACAACAAGAAACCTCAGAGCAAACGAATTTGAAATCGGCCCCATGAAAGCAATTGATGCAGCTAATATGGATATCCCCTATCCTATGTTCACAAAGGTTGCAGTTGACGGTCATAAGATCACTGCAAAGGCAGAAAATGCTGAGACTATTCAGTGGATTGCAAACGGTAAAGTAATCGCCAAGGGAGAAATGACTGACGGTGAATACACACTTGACCTTGACACAATCGACGGTGCAGAGGATTTCCTTTATGTCCGTGCTGAAATCATCAGCGATGGCGGTATCACAGTTACACAGGCTCTCACAATAGACAACGGCGAAGAGCCTCTTGAATTCAAGGAATCTGAAAAGAGCATCATTGAGAAGTTCATAGAAATGTTTACCAATTCTTTACTTTATGTTATTATCCAGGAGCTCATCAGAGCTATTGCCTGATAAAAATCTAAGCCTCCCTGTATGCCTTACGGAGTACAGGAGGCTTTTCTTAAACGGAGACCAACATTCAATGAAAAAGATTTTAGGCATTTTACTCTCGACAATTTTATGTATATTTATATCAATACCGGCATTTTCCCTTACTGCCTCTGCTGCAGAAGCTGACACTATGACGCTGTCATTCAAGGAAACAAAGGATGATAAGCTCAGAGTTTATATTTCGGTACCTGCTGCAAAAAAATTAGAAGTTATTGATTTTTCTATGTCACTTGCCGCAAAGAATGCGGAAATTGAATCCTTCAGTTTAAAAAACTCCGGCATTGAGGATTCGGCTGTTGATTTCGACGACACAAAAAAATTTCCGAAGGATAAGACCTTCGTTTATAAAACAACAGAATCAGAAAACGAGCTTGTTTTTTCAGGGTATTTTGTTGATTCACTGACAACAAAGAAGGAGTTCCGTCTTTGTACCGTTACAATTGCTAAAAACGGCGATTTTTCAAAGAAGGATACCATCACCTTCAGTTATACCCTCCGAGGTGCTGACGGCACTTATTCAGGCAATAAAACATATTATCCCGCAAAAAAAGACCTGAATGAAACCACTGTTACATATGCAAATCCTATGGGCGATGTAAACCTTGACGGTGCAGTAAATTCCGATGATGCAAGATACATTCTCAGAGCTGCAGTAGGGCTTGAAACTCCGTCACTTACGGAATATCCATATGCCGACACAAACTACGACGGCACTGTTTCATCAGATGATGCAAGAAATGCTCTTCGCACAGCTGTAGGTCTTGAAGAAAGTGTTATGCACCGCTTTCGTATTATTCTTAACGGTGACAAAAAAAGCTGCACAAAGGGCGGAACATATACCTTCCTTTGTGAATTGACAGGCAAAGCCTTTACAATGGACATAAAAAAAGGTGGTCACATTTGTCCCGAATCAGCTTGCTACAATCCCGGCAGATGCATTGTATGCAACAAAAAGGTCCGTGATGCAACCGACCATACCTATGATAAAAACGGCAACTGTGACATCTGCGGCGCAAATAAAAAGGACCTGAAGGCAGCTAAGGAAAAGCTTCTTCCCCTTATTGAAGAAATCCGCACATACGATTTGCTTGCAAATGACTCCCTTTCAAACTATAAGAAGGCTGATTTCCTCAGTTTCTCTCAGGATGCTGCATTATCCTTAAGAAAAGCGGCTGAAATCTGTGATGGAATCAAGGGCTTTGAAGAGGTAGCCGACACTCTTACAAAGGCATATAAGCTGCGTTTTGACGCATTTCTATCCTGTATGGATAAAAACGGAGAAATTCTTTCAGACACAGCTAACTGTACAACTATTCAGAATGCAGTTAATTTATCTTATGTATATATCGACTCCCTGAGTTATCTTAAATAAAACCGGAAAAGCTGTAGAGAACTGATGTTCGTCTACAGCTTTTTATTTTTTTGAAATTTCTTAGATAATTGCCATCTGGATTCCTGATAACAGAAAAAGGAAGGCAAAATTAAACAACGAGAACATTCCAACATAATAAAGAGTTTTTTTGGGATTATGCTTATGATATTCTCTGAATGTAATAAGGCTTGCAAGTGATGAAATAAGCGTTCCTACGCCTCCGATATTAACACCCAAAAGCAATTCGGGATAATTCTCAGTGAACTGCGAAAGAAGAATTGCTGAAGGTACATTGCTGATAAACTGGCAGGAAACAACACTGAACAGAAGTACACTCTTGTTAAGAAGGAAGGAGAATACATCTCTCACTATATCAATTCTTGCCATATTTCCGGCAAATACAAAAAAGAAAACAAAGGTAAGAAGTAGAGGATAATCAACCTCTTTAAGGGCTTTTCTGTCCATAAAAAGAAGACCTGCAGGAATAACGATAAGACCTATTACATACGGAACCGTACGGAATACAATTGCAATTGAAAGGATGAATAAGGCAAGATATATTCCTGCACGCTTCATATCAAGCTTTACAGAGCTGTCCTCAATATGCAGCTTTTCACTTTTCACAAAAATGAGGCAACATACAGTTATAATAACCACTGAAATAATAAAGGGCGGAAGCATTATGCTTACAAATTCCCCATTGGGAATGTTGAACTTTGTATAGAGATAAAGATTCTGGGGATTCCCGAAGGGTGTCAACATACCGCCGAGATTTGCAGCAATATTCTGCATTATAAAGGTAAAAGCCATATATTTCTGCTGCTTTGTTGCATCAAGAATAAAATACCCCAAGGGTAGAAATGTAAGCAGCGCCATATCGTTTGCTATGAGCATTGAACCTATAAATGTGATATAAACAAGTGAAAGCACACAGTATTTTATATTTCCGAAGCTTTCAACAATTTTTCTTGCAAGGATATAAAAGAACCTTATATGCTTCAATGCACAGACTACTGCCAGCACGCAGAACAGACAAGAAAGAGTTTTGAAATCAAAATACCCGATATATTCCTTGTCGGGAGGAACGAAGAACATTGTGATTACAGCGGCTATAAAAGCAATTTCCATTACCACATTCTTTTTTACGAATTCAATTACCTTTGTCATTTCATATCTCCATACAAAAAAACTCGGCACGTCACCGCACCGAGATATCAGTATAAACCATTGCAATTTGAAAGTCAACATAAAAACGAAGATTTTTAAGCGATTTTTAACAACTAAGTTTATATATTTTTGTGCATTTTATTCAAACAAAAATGAGCAAAAAATAAACGGAACACCTTTCGGTGCTCCGTCTTTTTATATGCTTTGCTTTTTGGAATAAACTCAGATGAGTTCGATTATGCACATCTCAGCAGCGTCACCACGACGGGGACCTGTCTTGATGATGCGGCAATAACCACCCTTAACGTCTGCATACTTAGGTGCAACTTCATCAAAGAGCTTCTTAACAACGTCTTCCTTTGTGATGTAAGCCATTGCCTGTCTTTTATTATGAAGGGAGTTTACCTTAGCGAGAGTAATCATCTTCTCGGTAATAGCGCGAACTTCCTTAGCTCTTGTAACGGTGGTTTCAATTTTGCCATTTTCCAAAAGGTAAGTTACCATAGCTCTTAACATAGCTCTACGGTGATCAGTAGGTCTACCAAGCTTTCTGGTTCCGGGCATTTAAATCACTCCTTAATACCTTATAGGTCAAGATTATGAAAGGATTATTCATCCTCCTGGCGAAGAGATAAGCCGAACTGTGCGAGTTTAGCAATAACCTCATCAAGAGACTTCTTACCAAGGTTTCTGACTTTCATCATATCCTCTTCGGTCTTCTCTATTAAATCGCCGATCTTATGAATATTCGCTCTCTTGAGACAATTGAATGAGCGAACGGAAAGGTCAAGCTCCTCAACGGTCATCTCTAATGTCTGCTTATTAGAATCGGTATCCTTAACGACCATAACCTCAACATTGCTTGCTTCTTCAGAAAGATCAACAAAGAGATTGAGATGTTCGTTGAGAATCTTGGCAGCAAACGAAACAGCATCCTTAGCAGTAAGAGTTCCGTCTGTCCAAACTTCAAGTGTCAACTTATCATAGTCAGTTTTATCATCAACACGAGTGTTGTCAACTGTGTAGTTAACCTTGATAACAGGTGTATATATTGAGTCAATGGGAATAACACCGATAGCAGGGTTACCCAGAAGCTTCTTATTCTCATCAGCTGAAACATATCCTCTGCCGATATCAGCAGTAAGCTCCATTCTCACATGAGCATCGGGGCTTATTGTAGCAATATGCCAGTCGGGATTAAGAATTTCAACCTCAGAATCACACTGAATGTCACCTGCAGTGATTTCAGTAGCGTTGCTGACATCAATACATAATTCTTTTGCACTGTCACCGTAAATCTTAAGAAGAACGCCCTTTAAGTTAAGAACGATTTCTGTTACGTCTTCCTTAACACCGGGAATGGTTGAGAACTCGTGAAGCACATTGTTAATCTTAACAGATGTGAGAGCATAACCAGTAAGTGATGATAAGAGAACACGGCGTAAGCTATTTCCGATGGTAGTAGCATAACCTCTCTCAAGGGGTGCAAATTCAAACTTAGCATATGATCCGTTTTCACTTAAATCATAAGTTGTAATGCTGGGCTTTTCCATGCCTATCATTCAAAAACCCTCCTTGTAATTACAGAATAGCTATTATTCTGTGCTGAAAATATAAAAATACCAAACACAATAAAGAACAATTATTTTGAATAGAACTCAACGATTAAGTGTTCTTCAACGGGAACAAAAATCTGATCTCTTTCGGGAAGAGCAACGATCTTTGCTGTGTGTGATTCAGCAGCAGCTTCAAGCCACTGAGGAACGGGTCTTGATGCATTAGCTTCGAGAACAGCCTTGAATTTTTCGCTGTCGAGACTTGCCTTCTTTATGCCGAGAACTTCGCCTGCCTTACAAAGATAAGAAGGAATGTCTACCTTCTTGCCATTAATTGTAAAGTGACCGTGAGTAACAAGCTGTCTTGCTTCTGCACGAGATGAAGCCCAACCTAAAAGATAAACAATGTTATCAAAACGGCTTTCGCAGATACGAAGAAGGTTTTCACCTGTCATACCTGTCTGCTTTTCTGCCATTTCAAAATATTTGCTGAACTGAACTTCGTTTATACCATAATATCTTCTTGCGGTCTGCTTTGCACGGAGCTGTGTTCCGTATTCGGAAGCCTTCTTGCGGCCCTGACCGTGCTGACCGGGTGCATAGTTGCGGCGATCAAGTGCGCACTTGCCTGTGTAGCATCTTTCACCCTTTAAGAAGAGCTTCTTGCCTTCGCGGCGGCACAACTTACATACCGCACCGGTATATCTTGCCATAGTTTATGACACCTCCTGTAATCTTTTATACACGTCTTCTCTTGGGAGGACGGCAGCCATTGTGAGGAATAGGAGTTACATCCTTAATCATTGTAACCTCAAGTCCTGCAGTCTGAAGAGCACGGATTGCTGCTTCTCTGCCCTGTCCGGGGCCCTTAACATAAACCTCAACGGTTTTCATACCATGCTCCATTGCAATCTTAGCAGCTGTTTCAGCAGCTGTCTGTGCTGCAAAGGGAGTGGACTTTCTTGATCCTCTGAAGCCCATTTCACCGGCTGATGCCCATGAAACGGTGTTGCCCTGAGTATCAGAAATTGTAACGATTGTGTTATTGAATGTGGACTGAATGTGTACAGCGCCACGGTCAATATTCTTGCGCTCACGACGCTTACGTGTTGCGCCTTTTTTTGCTACAGCCTTAGCCATACTGATACTCCTCCTTATTTCTTCTTGTTAGCAATTGTCTTCTTGGGACCCTTACGTGTACGAGCGTTTGTCTTTGAACGCTGACCTCTTACGGGAAGTCCCTTGCGGTGACGAAGACCGCGATAACTGCCGATTTCTATAAGTCTCTTGATATCGAATGCTGTTTCTCTTCTGTGATCACCTTCAACCTTAACGTTGCGGTCGATATACTCACGAAGCTTTGAAACATCGTCTTCTGTTAAATCCTTAACTCTGATGTCAGGATCAACACCAGTTGCCTTGATAATTTCGCTTGCAGTTTTCTGACCAATACCATAGATGTAAGTAAGAGCGATTTCAACTCTCTTCTCTCTGGGAAGGTCTACACCAGATATACGCGCCATTTGTCAGTTACACCTCCATTAATAGGTTGTTGTCAAGGCTTAGCCCTGACGCTGCTTATGCTTGGGATTTTCACAAATAACCATTACTTTTCCCTTGCGCTTGATGATTTTGCACTTCTCGCAAATTTTCTTTACAGAAGGTCTGACTTTCATATTGTTTACCTCCTAATATTATTTGCCTTTTCCGACCGTTTCGGCCGGGTCCGGGGATTTATTTGGAACGCCAGGTTATGCGTCCCTTTGTAAGATCATAGGGTGAAAGTTCAACTGTAACCTTATCTCCGGGAAGAATTCTTATATAGTTCATACGAAGCTTTCCTGAGATATGGGCTAAGATCACTTTTCCGTTCTGGAGCTCTACCTTGAATGCTGCATTGGGGAGAGCTTCTACAACGGTACCTTCGATTTCGATATTATCCTGCTTGGACATAACTTTTACCTCCGTTATTCATTGTCGGACTCTATACGGGCAAGAGCCTTTCTTAAGCTTCTGTCGGAGTTCATATCTGACTCCGTCAGTGAAAATTCAGTTGTCGTGATGTGCTTCGGATTCTTACGCTTCGGATGTCCGAGCCGTCTTTCCTTTCCGTCACACACGAAAACGAACTTTCCGTCATAAGCGGTTACCGCCATTCGGTAGCCTTTATCGCGTCCTGCCGCCGATTTAATTACCTGTCCTCGAAAATACATTCTGCACCTCTCAACACTTCGTGAGTATTATGCACTCACCGTCTGTTATTGCAACGGTATGCTCGAAATGAGCTGAAAGCTTTCCGTCTGCCGTTACTACGGTCCAGTTATTTTTGAGAATTTTTACATCCTGAGTTCCTTCATTAATCATCGGTTCAATGGCAACAGTCATGCCGGGAAGGAGTCTTGCTCCTTTTCCGGGCTTGCCGTAATTCGGAACCGAAGGGTCTTCATGGAGATGAGAACCTATGCCGTGTCCCGTGAAATCACGGACAATGCCATAGCCCCTTTTCGCACAATGCTCCTGAATTGCGGAACCGACATCACCCAGTCTGTTTCCTGCAACACACTTTGAAAGTCCTATATAAAGAGCTTCCTCTGTTGTGTCGCACAGCCGCTTTGCAGCCGGGGAGATTTTTCCGCAGGCAAATGTCGCTGCGTTATCACCGTGAAAGCCGTTTATCACAGCGCCCAGGTCGATACTTACGATATCTCCTTCACGGATAATGTGCTTGTTATCGGGTATTCCATGAATAACTTCATTATTTACGGATATGCATGCAGTTGCAGGAAAGCCGTTATAGTTAAGAAAGCTGGGCTTTGCACCCTGACTGATTATATAGTCATATGCAATCTTATCAATCTGGGCGGTTGTAATGCCCGGCTGTACAGCCTGACCTGCAAGCTTCAGTGCCTCAGCAGAAATTCTTCCTGCTTCACGCATAAGCTCTATCTCTCGGCGTGTTTTCAGCACTATCATGCTTATTCCTCCACTGCTTTGAGGGTAAGAGCAGTTGTATCACTGACCTCTTCCTGTCCCTCAACTATGAAAAGCTTACCCTGCTTTTCATAATAATCCTTAAGAGGCTCAGTCTCCTGATGATAAATCTTAAGACGCTCAAGAACTGTTTCGGGAGCGTCATCCTTTCTCTGGATGAGTTCACCGCCGCAAGCATCACATACACCATCATTCTGAGGCTTCTTATATTCAAGGTGATAAGAATTTCCGCAAGCCTTGCATACTCTTCTTCCGCCCATTCTTGTTGCGATCTTTTCATCAGCAACTTCAATGTCGATTACCTTGTCAATAACAATACCCATTGTGTCAAGTGCTTCTGCCTGAGGAATAGTTCTGGGGAAACCGTCAAGAATGAAACCATTCTTGCAGTCATCCTCCTGAAGTCTGTCTTTGATGATGCCGATAACGACTTCATCGGGAACGAGCTTACCGGATTCGATAAATTCTTTAGCCTTAAGGCCCATAGGGGTGCCGTTCTTAAGTGCAGCACGGATAATGTTACCGGTAGATACGGTGGGAATAGCAAGCTTTTCGCTTACTATTTCCGCCTGAGTACCTTTACCTGCACCGGGGGCACCGAGAAAAATAATATTCATCGGTTTTCCTCCTTATTAATCAAGGAAGCCCTTGTAGTGACGCATCATCATCTGGCTCTCGATCTGAGCAACTGTTTCAAGAGCAACACCAACAAGAATTATGATTGATGTGCCGCCGATTGAAACGTCGATGTCGCCGTAGCCGACTGCTGTTGTAATCTGAGCAAAGATGACGGGGAAAAGTGCGCACACACTCAGCATAAGAGCACCGAGAAGAACCATCTTGCCGATAACCTTAGCAATATATTCTGCTGTAGGCTTACCGGAACGGATACCGGGAATCATACCGGAGTTCTTAGCAAGGTTGTTAGCCATATCAACGGGATTATACTGAATTGATGAATAGAAGTATGCGAAGAAGATTATAAGTAAGAAGTAGATGATACCGTATACCCAATGGTCTGCCTTGAACCAGCTGAAGAATGTATGCCAGAAGGACTCTTCACCGAGCTTGCCTTCGATAAACATTTCAATTGTGGGAGGAAGAGAGAGAATTGAGCTTGCGAAGATAACGGGAAGAACACCGGACATATTAACCTTAATCGGAATGTTGGAGCTCTGTCCGCCGTACATCTTACGGCCTACAACTTTCTTTGCGTACTGAACGGGAATCTTACGTTCAGCACCGTCCATAAAGCAAATGTAAGCGATCATAGCAAGAAGGCTTATAAATGCTAAAGGAGCAATGAGATAGTACCATTTACCGGAACGCCATACAGCCATAACCATCTGATAGATGATTGCGGGCACACGAGATACGATACCTGCGAAAAGGATGAGTGAAATACCGTTACCGATACCTCTTTCATTGATCTGTTCGCCAAGCCACATAACAAGTGCAGAACCGGCTGTAAGTACAGAAACGATTACAAGACCCTGGAAGAAAGCTCCGAAGCCTGTGTAAGCCTTACCGTCAGCACCGGGAGTAAGCATGCCCTGACTCCAGATGTAAACATAGTAAGCAATACCCTGAAGGATTGCAAGAGCTATTGTTACATAACGAGTAATAGCAGCCATCTTTTTACGGCCTTCCTCGTCGTGAGAAAGCTTTTCAAGAGCCGGAATAGCAACAGCAAGAAGCTGAAGAATAATGGAGGAGTTAATGTAGGGGGTAATACCCAATGCAAAAACACGACCATAGTTAAATGCTTCACCGGTCATCATGGAAAGATAGTTGAGGAATGTGCCGGTGTTGTCACCAACGAGTCCGTTTTCACTAACGATGTTAATGAAGGGTACAGGGATGGCGCAACCTAATCTGAACAGGAAGAGAATGAAAACTGTGTAAAGAATCTTTTTACGCAGATCAGCAATCTTCCATGCATTGACTATTGTTTTAATCATTGTAAAACACGCTCCTTCCTTTTCCGTTAAAAGTAAAATCTGAAACAGTTGTTATTATTCAATAACTTCAGCTGTGCCGCCTGCTGCTTCGATCTTTGCTTTTGCTTCTGCGGAAAAGGCGTGTGCCTTAACTGTAAGCTTCTTTGTAAGCTCACCGTGTGCAAGGACTTTGATACCGTCGAGTTCTTTCTTAACAAGACCCTTTTCGATAAGAGCTGCAGCATCAACTACTGCGCCGTTATCGAATGCTGCATCAAGAGCTGCAACGTTTACGATAGCAATTTCCTTTGCGAAGATGTTATTGAAGCCTCTCTTGGGGAGTCTTCTCTGTAAGGGCATCTGACCGCCTTCGAAACCGGGATTCATACCGCGGCCGGCTCTTGCCTTCTGACCCTTGTGACCCTTACCGGCTGTCTTACCCTGACCGGAAGCAGGTCCTCTGCCTATACGCTTAACCGGTCTGTTTGAACCGGGAGCAGGCGATAACTCGTGAATTTTCATAATTTAAGCATCCTTTCTGCTCTTAAGCTTCAGTAACTTCGAGAAGGAAACCGATTTTGTTTACCTTACCTTTGGTCTGAGCGTTGTCGGGCTGAACCGAAACGTCGCCAATCTTACGAAGACCGAGTGACTGTGCTGTGGCAATCTGGTCTTTCTTGCAACCGATAAGGCTCTTTACGAGCTTAACCTTGATATCTGCCATTAGTACTTCACTCCTTATCCTAAAATTTCCTTAACTGTCTTTCCTCTTACTGCTGCAACCTCGTCAGCGTTACGAAGAAGGGAAAGTCCGTTAAGAGTAGCTCTTACAACGTTGCAGGGGTTGTTTGAACGAAGAGCCTTTGTTCTGATGTCCTTGATACCTACAGTTTCAACAACTGCACGAACGGGACCGCCGGCGATAACACCGGTACCGGGTGCTGCAGGCTTAAGAAGAACTACACCTGCACCGAACTTACCGATAATCTCATGAGGAATAGTAGTACCTCTGAGAGAAACCTTCATAAGGTTCTTTTTAGCATCTTCAATACCCTTACGGATAGCATCCGGAACTTCACCGGACTTACCGAGACCGAAGCCGATTGTGCCGTTACCGTCACCAACAACTACGAGAGCAGCGAACTTGTAGATACGACCACCCTTAACAGTCTTTGATACACGGTTGATAGCGACAACTCTCTCCTGGAGCTCGTTTTCTTTCTGTGCTTCAAACTTAGCCAAAAGTCATTCCTCCTTCTTAGAACTTGAGGCCACCCTCACGGGCGCCTTCGGCCAAGCCCTGGACACGGCCGTGATAAATGTAACCGCCACGGTCGAATACACATACGTCGATATTCTTTTCCGCAGCTCTCTGAGCTAATGCTAAGCCGACTTTCTTTGCGGCTTCTACGTTTCCGCCGTACTCGTTGAAATCCTTTTCAGCAGTTGATGCACTTACGAGAGTTACACCCTTATCGTCATCAATAAGCTGAGCATAGATGTGCTTGAGTGAGCGGAAAACATTGAGGCGAGGACACTCGGCAGTGCCGTGGATCTTGCCACGAACTCTCTTATGACGAGCCTGTCTTGCCTTTGCTGTGTTAGGTCTGTTAACCATAAAAGTATCCTCCTGTTATTATTTGCCGCCCTTACCGGCTTTACCTTCTTTACGGCGAACAACTTCATCAACATACTTGATGCCCTTGCCCTTGTAGGGTTCGGGAGGACGAACGCCTCTGACCTCTGCTGCAAACTGGCCAACCTTCTGCTTGTCGTAGCCGTTTACAATGATTTTGTTGGGTGCGGGAACCTCAACTGTAACACCTTCGGGAGGAGTCATTACAACCTGGTGTGAATAACCAACGTTGAGAACAAGATCCTTGCCCTGAAGAGCACAACGGTAACCGATACCAACGATTTCGAGCTCTTTCTTGAAGCCGTTTGATACGCCTTCAACCATATTAGCAATAAGTGTTCTTGTAAGACCGTGAAGAGCTCTGTTTTCCTTCTGGTCATTGGGACGTGTTACTGTGATAGCACCGCCGTCAAGAGTGATTGTCATATTGCTGTTGAATGTTCCGGTAAGTGTGCCTTTTGCACCTTTTACGGTTACATTGCTGCCGTCAATTTTAACGTCAACACCGGCCGGAACAGTAATGGGTAATCTGCCTATACGTGACATCCCTATGTTCCTCCTTACCAAATAAATGCAAGGACTTCGCCGCCGACATTAGCCTTACGTGCGTCCTTATCTGTCATAATGCCCTTGGAAGTTGAGAGAATTGCAATGCCGAGGCCTTTCATAACCTTGGGCATATTCTCGCAATCTGTGTATATACGCAGACCGGGCTTGGAAACTCTGCGTAAGCCAAGAAGAACCTGGCTCTTGTTGGGGCCGTACTTGAGAGCGATTTCGATAACGCCCTGCTTGCCGTCCTCAATTACCTTGAAACTCTTTATATAACCCTCGTCCACAAGAATCTGAGCAATAGCCTTCTTCATGTTTGAAGCAGGAACAGAAACTGTGTCATGCTTAGCAGAATTAGCGTTTCTTATTCTTGTAAGCATATCAGCGATGGGATCGGTAATCTGCATACCGTAAACCTCCTTTTGCTTTAAGCTTAATTACCAGCTAGCTTTCTTAACACCGGGAATCTGACCGGCATGTGCAAGTTCTCTGAAGCAGATACGGCATACACCGTACTTACGCAAATAAGCGTGGGGTCTTCCGCAAATCTTGCATCTGTTATAAGCTCTGGTTGAATACTTTGCAGGTCTTGCCTGCTTTACCTTCATTGATGTCTTTGCCATTTCTTACCCCTCCTTATTTTGCGAAGGGAGCGCCCATAAGGGTGAGGAGCTCTCTTGCTTCTTCATCAGTGTTTGCAGTTGTAACAATACAGATGTCCATACCGCGAACCTTGTCGATCTTGTCATATTCAATTTCGGGGAAAATGAGCTGTTCCTTAACGCCGAGAGAGTAGTTACCTCTGCCGTCGAAGGAGTTGGGGTTAATGCCTCTGAAGTCACGAACTCTGGGAAGTGCAAGATTGAAGAGTCTGTCAAGGAACTCATACATTCTTTCGCCTCTGAGAGTAACTTTAACACCGTTGGGCATACCTTCACGAAGCTTAAAGTTAGCGACTGATTTCTTTGCAAGACAGATAACGGGCTTCTGACCGGTGATCTTACCGATATCGCCTACGATAGCGTCAACTGCCTTGGGGTTATCACGTGCTTCACCGCAGCCAACATTGATAACGATCTTATCAATCTTGGGAATCTGCATAACACTCTTGTAGTTGAATTTCTTCATGAGTGCGGGAGCAACGTCAGCACTGTACATAGTCTTAAGTCTTGCCATTTTTGTTGTCCTCCCTTAATTACTCAATGTGAGCGCCGCATTTTTTGCAAACGCGAACTTTCTTACCTGCATCATTGATTACATGGCCTACTCTTACAGCCTTGCCGCACTTGGGGCAAACGAGCTGTACCTTGTCAGCGTAAAGAGCGCTTTCAGCCTTGATGATGCCGCCTGCTTCGCCCATCTTTCTGGGCTTAACATGCTTTGATACAACGTTGATACCTTCAACGATTACCTTACCTTCGGAAGGAGCAACCTGCATAACCTTACCGGTCTTGCCTCTGTCCTTGCCGTTGATAACCATAACGGTATCGCCGGTTTTAACATGAACTTTCTTACTCATCTTACGCTCCTCCTATTAAAGTACTTCGGGAGCGAGGCTGAGGATTTTGGTGTAATCCTTATCACGAAGCTCTCTTGCTACCGGTCCGAAGATACGAGTACCCTTGGGGTTCTTATCTTCCTTAATAATAACTGCTGCGTTTTCGTCGAAGCGGATGTAAGTGCCGTCTTCTCTTCTTACGCCCTTAGCGGAACGTACTACAACTGCCTTTACAACGTCACCCTTCTTAACAACGCCGCCGGGTGTTGCCTTCTTAACAGAAGCAACTATAACATCACCGATATTGGCATACTTTCTGCCTGTACCACCAAGTACACGGATGCACATAAGCTCCTTAGCACCGGTATTATCGGCGACTTTAAGTAAAGTCTGCTGCTGAATCATGAATGTGCCTCCTTATTTTGCTTTTTCGATGATTTCAACCACACGCCATCTCTTATCCTTGGAAAGAGGACGGGTTTCCATCAGTAATACGCGGTCACCGATGCCGCATTCGTTCTTTTCGTCGTGAGCCTTAAGCTTGATTGTGTGGTTAACAATCTTCTTATAAAGAGGATGTCTAACCTTGTCCTTAACGGAAACAACAACGGTCTTATCCATCTTGTCACTAGTTACAATGCCGACACGGGTCTTTCTTAAATTTCTTTCCATAACTCTGTCCTCCCTGTCTTATGCATCCTTACCGTGAAGTTCAACATCTCTGCGTACTGTGAGTACTCTTGCGATGTCCTTCTTAACGGCGCTGATACGCATGGGGTTATCGAGCTGGTTGATGGCCTGCTGGAAGCGCAGCTTAAAAAGTTCATCCTTAAGTTCAAGGAGCTTAGCATCCAACTCCGCAGCGGACATCTTTCTGATTTCACTGGCTTTCATTATGACTCACCACCCTGTTCTTCTTTAGTTACAAACTTACACTTGATGGGAAGTTTGTTTGCAGCAAGACGCATAGCTTCTCTTGCTACT
>JAZRTO010000108.1:0-20601 GCA_045652065.1 Acutalibacteraceae bacterium | reverse complement strand
CAGAAATAATCGTTTGACGGAAAATGTTCATATTTTGTCAGTATGTGCCGTTTGTCCGCAGATAAACGGTGCATACAGGGGAAATATGGGCATTTAACGGAAAGATTAAGACCGTTCCCTGCTCCGTGCAAACAAACTAACTTTATAAGGTCTGCAGAAAAGTCGGTCTAAGCACGGAAAAGGTGACAGAAATTGCCGTATTTGTTGTTTTCGGCGGTGGCAAGGCGTACAAAGGTACTCCGAACCGCCGAAAACAAAGCACCTTGAAAATTTTTATCGTGTACAAAAACACGGAAATAAATGATTGTTACATCGTGGCTGACATCTTTTATTTTTCTGTGCGTCAAAGACGGTGATTTCTGCATCACTTTTCCAAATTATAATTTATTCTTGTAATGATTTTATCTTATCACGCAGGAATGCTGCATTTTCGAAATCCAGTATCTTTGCAGCGGCCTTCATTTCCTTTGTAAGCTGATTTATAAGAAGCTCTTTTTCCTTTTTGGACAGCTTCATACCGTTTGCCTTCTTTGCAGCCTTATGGGTATTGGATATTTCAATGATTTCTCTTATACCCTTAACGATTGTGGTAGGAGTAATGCCGTTTTCAATATTGTATCTCTGCTGCTTTTCACGGCGGCGGAAGGTTTCTGAAATTGCCTTTTCCATAGAGTTGGTAACAGAATCAGCATACATAATAACCTTACCCTCAGCATTTCGTGCGGCTCTGCCCACGGTCTGTATAAGGGAGGTTTCCGAACGCAGGAAGCCTTCCTTATCTGCATCAAGAATCGCAACAAGGGAAACCTCGGGAATATCAAGTCCCTCTCTTAAAAGATTGATGCCTACAAGAACATCAAATTCTCCGAGACGAAGATCCCTTATTATCTCCATACGCTCCATTGTGTCTATATCATAGTGCATATACCGGACCTTTATTCCGTAATCAGTCAGATAATCCGTAAGGCTTTCCGCCATTGCCTTTGTAAGAGTGGTAACAAGAACTCTTTCCTTACGTGCAGTTCTTTCGTTGATCTCACCTATAAGGTCATCAATCTGTCCGTCAACGGGGCGCACCTCAATTTCGGGATCAAGAAGTCCCGTAGGACGTATAATCTGCTCAGCAGTATGGGTACTGAGACCCTTTTCGTATTCTCCGGGAGTGGCGCTTACAAAAATTTTCTGCCGTGTTTTATCGTAAAATTCATTGAATGTAAGCGGACGGTTATCGTAAGCTGAGGGCAGACGGAAACCGAACTCAACAAGGCTGTCCTTTCTTGATTTATCACCACCGAACATACCTCTTACCTGAGGAAGAGTTACATGCGACTCATCCACGAAAAGAATATAATCATCGGGAAAGAAGTCAAGAAGTGTAAACGGAGCGGAACCGGGTTCTCTTTCAGCCATAATTCTCGAGTAATTCTCAATGCCCTTACAGAATCCCGTTTCAAGGAGCATTTCCATATCATACTCTGTACGCTCTCTTATTCTCTGAGCCTCAATAAGCTTACCGTGTGCCTTGAACCAGGCTTCCCTCTCCTCCATTTCGGCAATTATCTCATCTGCCGCCTTCTGAATTTTTTCGGGTGCTACAACATAATGGGAGGCAGGATAAATCGCAACATGGGAAACAGTGTTTTTTACTTCTCCCGTCAGGGGATTTATTTCACATATTCTGTCAATTTCATCGCCGAAAAACTCAATACGAATTGCATTTTCATTGTTATAAACGGGGAAAATATCAACAACATCCCCTTTGACACGGAATTTGTTACGGATGAAATTGATATCATTTCTCTCGTACTGAATCTCAACAAGCTTTTCAAGAAGCTCATCTCTGTTCTTTTCCATTCCCGTACGAAGGGAAATTACCATATTCTTGTAATCTATGGGATTACCGAGCGAATAGATGCAGGAAACACTGGCAACTATGATAACATCCCGTCTTTCGGAAAGTGCAGAGGTTGCAGAATGGCGCAGACGGTCTATTTCGTCATTAATAGCGGAATCCTTTTCAATATAGGTATCCGTGGAAGCAATATATGCTTCAGGCTGATAGTAATCGTAATAGGAAACAAAATATTCAACTGCATTTTCGGGGAAAAATTCACGAAATTCCGAGCAAAGCTGTGCTGCAAGTGTCTTATTGTGGGCAAGCACAAGTGTAGGACGGTTCACCTCGGCTATGATATTTGCCATAGTAAAGGTCTTACCTGAGCCCGTAACACCCAGCAGAGTCTGCTCGTTATATCCCTTATTGATACCTTCAACAAGCTCTTTTATTGCCTGTGGCTGGTCGCCCATAGGCTTATATTCAGATACTAATTTGAATTTTTCCATAAAATACCTGCCAATAACGTATTCTGTTTTATTATACACTGTTTTTCAATAAAAGTAAACATAAAAACACAAACAAATGTTCTATCAAAACAAAAAAATTACCGCCCGAAGGCGGCAATCTCACTTATGATATCTTTTTGAGCTTAAGACGAAGCTTATCTGCAATCATTGCAATAAATTCTGAGTTTGTAGGCTTTCCGCGGGAATTCTGAATTGTGTAGCCGAAGTACGCACTCAGAACATCTATATCACCTCTGTCCCAGGCAACCTCAATTGCATGACGGATGGCTCTTTCTACTCTTGACGACGTTGTATTGAAATGCTTCGCAACAGTAGGATAAAGCACCTTTGTCACCGAATTCATCATTTCAGGAGAATTCACGGAAAGAATTATTGCATCACGAAGATATTGATATCCCTTTATGTGAGCAGGAACACCTAACTCGTGCATAATTTCAGATACGGTAATTTCAAGGTCAGGCTCACGTGAGGATTTCATTTTTACAATGTTTCCGCCCTTACCGTCCCAACCTGTCAGCTGTGCAATTCTCTCACAAAGTACACTCACATCAACAGGCTTTATAAAATAATAATCTGCTCCGCTGCTGAGAAGCTGCTGCTCAAAGCCTGAATTATCAGTATTTGAAAGCACCGCTATGTAGGGCCTTACCGAAAGCTTCATATTTGCGACCAGCTTCAGTACGGCAAGAGCGTCAAATCTTGCCATAAAAGCTTCCATAATAACTATATCGGGGCTGTATTTCTCAATAGCAGCAAGAGCTTCCTCTCCGTTTTTCGGAATACTTATACACTCGAAGCCATATCCGCGTAAGGCTGACAGCATACTTTTGAGGAATTCACCATTTTCCTCTGCAATCAATACTTTTTTCTGTTTCATTATACACATTTCCTTTCATTTTTACGGAAGAATAACCTGAAAAATGTTATTTTTTCCTATTTCTTCCATATATTAACACAGCGACTGCAAAATTTCAAGCATTTTATGATATTTTTACCATAATTTTCCATTTACATTTTCCGACAAAAAAATTGACTGCAAAACACTTCATAAAAAAAACGGGAGGTTCTCTCCTCCCGTGTAAGCTCACTCGTGATGTTTAAAAGAAAAACAGACATAAAACTATATTGTATAGTCTTATGCCTGTATCTTTTTAAGTGTTCAATTAATATGCATTACCCCAGACAACCATATTGATTGCCTTCTTACCGCAGCATACACAGGTATCGGAAAGATTTTCCTGTTCAAAGGGAATACATCTTGAGCCCACACCGGTAAGCTCTTTAACCTTATCCTCGCACTCTTCTTCTCCGCACCACATAGCCTTAACGAAGCCGTCTCCGTTTTCAGCCAGTGCAGTCTTTATTTCATCAATTGAAGTACATCTGTATGTCTTCTTTTCGATGTTTGCAAGTGCCTTATTGTAAAGAGCCGTGCCGAGCTCATCAAGAAGCTTTGAAATTTCTTCCTCAAGATTATCAAGAGAAACAAAGTACTTCTCTCTGTTATCACGGCGAACAAGAACACACTGATTGTTTTCAATATCCTTGGGACCGATTTCAAGACGAAGAGGTACACCCTTCATTTCATATTCACTGAACTTCCAACCCGCGGAATTGTCTGAATTGTCGCACTTTACTCTGAAGGAGCCAGCAAGTCTTTCTCTTAATTCTTCTGCCTTTTCCTTAACACCGGGCTTATGGGCTGCAATGGGAATAATAACAACCTGAACAGGTGCAACTTTGGGAGGAAGCACAAGACCGTTATTATCACCGTGAGACATAATGATTGCGCCGATAAGTCTTGTTGTTGTTCCCCAGGAGGTCTGATGAACATACTGCTGCTTGTTTTCCTTATCGGTATATGTCATATTGAAGGCTCTTGCAAAACCATCACCGAAATAATGTGATGTACCTGCCTGAAGTGCCTTACCGTCGTGCATAAGTGCTTCTATTGCATATGTAGCCTCGGCACCTGCAAACTTATCACTGTCGGTCTTTCTGCCCTTTACAACGGGCATATTGAGAACATCCTTACAGAAATCTGCATAGAGATTAAGCATACGTTCTGTTTCTTCAATTGCCTCTTCTGCTGTTGCGTGTACGGTATGACCTTCCTGCCAAAGGAATTCTCTTGAACGAAGGAAGGGTCTTGTGGTCTTCTCCCAACGTACAACATTACACCACTGATTATAAAGCTTGGGAAGATCTCTGTAGGACTGAACAACATTTGCATAATGCTCACAGAAAAGAGTTTCTGATGTGGGTCTTACGCAAAGACGCTCCTGAAGAGGCTCACTTCCGCCGTGAGTTACCCATGCAACCTCGGGAGCAAAGCCCACAACGTGACCCTTCTCCTTCTGAAGAAGGGATTCGGGAATAAATAAGGGCATATAAATATTTTCGTGACCTGTAGCCTTGAAGCGGTCATCCATCTGCTTCTGAAGAAGCTCCCAGATAGCATAGCCGTAGGGACGGATAATCATACAACCCTTTACACTTGAATAGTCAATGAGGTCTGCTTTTTTAACAACGTCTGTATACCATTTGCCGAAATCCTCCTCCATAGAGGTAATGGCTTCGACCATTTTCTTGTTTTCTGCCATAAATAATATCCTTTCATATTGTTATCGGAAAAAGGAAACAAGGGGCGTACACACGCCCCTGATAGGTTCAAGTTTTCTGAAAGCTTTTTCAGAGACAGCTATCAATCCTTATTCTTGAAGATATTGAAGATATCCATAAGGCTTTCGTCAACACCTGTTGAAGCGTCTGCCTCGGGAGCCTTTTCTACAGGTTCTTCAGCCTTCTTTACTTCACTTACGGGGAGAGTATTCACATTACCGTCCTTGCCGAAGCCTGTAGCGATAACAGTAACAATCATTTCGTCATCAAGTGAAGGATCAACAGATGCACCGAAGATGATATTTGCATCAATATCAGCTGCATCCTTAACAATTGTTGCAGCAACATCAATATCATCAAGAGTGATATCTGTACAAGCAGAGATAAGGATGATAACACCCTTTGCACCCTGAATTGTTGTTTCAAGAAGAGGACTGGAAATAGCATCTGTAGCAGACTTTTCTGCCTTATCCTTACCGCTTGCTCTGCCCACACCCATATGAGCGTGACCTGCATCCTTCATAACAGATGTTACGTCAGCAAAGTCAAGATTGATGATACCGGGAACCTTGATAAGCTCTGCAATGCTCTTTACACCCTGACGAAGAACATCATCAGCAATGGAGAAAGCGTTGAGGAATGTAATTTTCTGATCGGAAATGAGCTTAAGTCTTTCATTGGGAATAACAATAAGGCTGTCAACATGCTGAGCAAGCTCTGCAATACCTGCTTCTGCCTGAGTCATACGGCGTCTGCCTTCAAACTCGAAGGGCTTTGTTACAATACCTACTGTAAGGATTCCCTTATCCTTTGCAAGCTGTGCAACAACGGGAGCAGCACCTGTACCTGTTCCGCCGCCCATACCTGCAGTAATAAATACCATATCGGTACCTGCAAGAACCTCGTTTATTGCTTCCATGCTTTCTTCAGCAGCCTTCTTACCGATTTCGGGCTTTGCGCCTGCGCCCTGACCGGAAGTAACCTTTTCACCAATCTGAATTTTTGTTGATGCCTTGGAATTGATAAGAACCTGCTTATCTGTGTTAACAGCGATGAATTCAACGCCCTGAACATTTGATTCTACCATGCGGTTAACAGCATTTCCGCCGCCTCCGCCTACACCTACGACCTTAATCTGAGTGACAAGATCATATTCATTTGACATTTCGAAACCCATATTTATATCCTCCAATACTAATTTACACAATAATCATTGTTTATAATAACATACATATTTATAAAATTCAAGGAAAAATCAAAAAAATATTACAATCTATTACAGAATTTTTTGTTTAATTCCCCTTTTTTATCCAACAGCAATTACACTTTCATCAACAGCTGTAGTTTCATCTGCAGTAGTAGTTTCATCTGCAGTAGTTGTACCATCGGCAACAGTTGATTCTTCGGCAGGGGGATCATTGAAGCTTACATTGTTGTCATCCTTGCGTCTTGCATAAGCTTTACCGTCAGCAGTTATATTGATTACCATAGGATGCTTTGTATCAGATGCAATGGTTTTATCAATTACTGCCTTACAGAACGCAAGCTTTTCGGGAGCACCTGCAAGTGTACCCAGCTGAACCTCAATTCTGTGGTCTATAATCACTTTTATATTTGAAACAGATGTAAGGTCATACTCGGATATATTTTCTATACCTGACTCATCAAAAGCCTTACAAAGCTTCACAAAATCATCGGTGCTGATATCCTCAGAAAATTCCGCAATTTCACCGGGTACGGCTTTAACCGCAGTAATCCCTTTGAGCAATGCAGACTCTGTTACGACCGCTGCATCATCATCCAGCACTTTACAGGAGGAGTTCATAAGTATGTAGCCTTTTCCCGAATCCAGTGCAAGTGAAGGAACCGCGTCAGTCAGAGACACCACTACGCCGTCAGGCCAGCTTCTTTTGATTTCTGCATTTTCTATATACGGAAGCTTACTTTCGATTTTATGTTCAAGTGAAGCGGGATTTATAAGAAGAATACTGTCTCCCTTTTCAAGTCCTGACGCCTCAAGCACGGTTTTATCAGAATATCTCTCACTTCCCGAAACCTGAATTGTGTTTATTGTCATAGCAAGGCTTGCGAAAGCACCGATTACGGCAAGCGCCACCACAAGAAGCATAACAATTATCAGATTATTCTGTAATTTCTTCTGTTTTCTTCTGTTTTCGGAGCTGTTTTTTACTCTTTCGTTTCTGCTTACAGCTGCTGTTGTTGTTTTATTTTTTTTGCTTTTATCTGCGGCACCCGGTTTTCCGGACTTAACAGCTTTCTTTCTGTCTGCAGTATTTTTGGCCGCTGCACGGTATTTCTCGCTCTCACGTGCCATTCTTGCTCTTTCTTCGGGAGAAAAACGGCTGTCCTTCATTCCGTGAATTCCGTTATTCTGATTATTTCTCTCCATCTTCTCCATCAATCCTTTTTATTTTTGCCGAAAGTGCTGAAAGCACCCTCTCCGGACTTTCATAGCCTCTTTCAATATGCCTTATCTCAGTTATTCGTGACACACCCTCTGCAGCAAGAGCTGCAACAATAAGTGCGGCACCGCCTCTTAAGTCTGTTGCCTGAACACCCACTCCGTGAAGTCTCTCAACACCCTCGATCACTGCCATTCTGCCGTCTACTCTTATTTTTGCACCGAGTCTTATAAGCTCGCCTGCATATCTGAACCTGTTTTCGAATATAGTTTCAATGATGACAGATGTTCCTCTTGCCCTTGTAAGCAACGCTGTCACGGGAGCGCCTATATCCGTAGGAAAACCGGGATACGGCATTGTCCGTATAAGCTTTACGGATTTCAGCCTCACGGGTGCTTTAAGATACAGACTTCTGCTGTCTGTCTGGATGCGACAGCCGGTTTCTTCAAACAGCTCAATTTCCGGTCCTATGTGTGCCGGGATGATGTTGTTGAATTTTACTTCTCCTCCCGTAATTGCCGCAGCACACATATATGTGGATGCCGCAATTCTGTCAGGAAGAACGGTATGAACAGCCCCTGTGAGCTTTTTTACACCCTCTATAACAATTGTCCCCTGCCCTGCACCCGATATTTTTGCTCCGCAGGAATTCAGAAAATCCGCAAGGTCGCTGATTTCAGGCTCTCTTGCTGCATTTATCACTGTGGTTACACCCTCAGCGGTGCTTGCCGCAACCATAATATTTTCCGTAGCACCAACACTGGGAAATGACAGAGTAATTACAGCTCCCTTAAGTCCGTCAGGGGCACTGCATTCAATATTTCCGAATTCCTCCCTGACCACGGCACCCAGCTTTTTCATAGCGTCAAGATGCAAATCAATGGGCCGAAGCCCTATGTCACATCCTCCCGGAGTTGAAAGGACAACCTTCTTGTTCCTCGAAAGAATAGCTCCGAGAAAAATCACGGATGAACGCATTTCCCTCATAAGTCTTTCGGGAATAACATACTCTGAAGCGTTTTCGGAGCACACAGATACTGTATGTCCTTCTCGTTTGACCGAGCATCCCAGATGCTCAAGTATTTTTGCCGTAGCCTCAACATCAAGAAGCTGCGGACAATTTTTTATCACACTTGTTCCGTCACAGATAAGCGAAGCGGCAAGTATGGGAAGGGCGCTGTTTTTTGCCCCCTGAACGGTACATTCACCTGAAAGTCTTGTACCGCCCTCAATAACATAGGAATTCATAATTTCCACCCTTTCAGCAGGAACTTATGATTTATTCTATGAAAATAAATTTGTCCGTGTTACAAAGGGAGGATACTGTTTATTTTATCAAAGAAAGCACGATATCACAAATCTGCTTTTTGGCATTGCATATTGCCATAGCGCGCGCATTGCCACCCATTTCAAGGAATTTTTCCTTATCTGAAATAAGCTCGGATATTACCCCTTTCAGCTTATCAGGAGTTAAATCCTTCTGCTCGCATACCATAGCAGCGTTATTCTTAACAAGTGCCATAGCATTGTGATACTGATGGTTTTCGGTAGCATAGGGGTACGGGATAAGATACGATGCCTTTCCCAGAACCTGAATTTCGGCAAGTGAGCTGGCTCCTGCTCTGCTGATTACAAGATCAGCTGCTGCCATATACCTTGCCATATCGTAAATATACTCCGAAATATGTAAATTTTTATTTTTTTCCGTATCGATACCTGCAGCTTTAAGCTTCCCGGGGATATCCTTACCGTTCTGACCGTAGCCGTGAACGAAGATAACACCGGAATCTGAAAATTCCTTTAAGACCTCAAGCATATTTTCATTTATAGCCGCAGCACCAAGGCTACCGCCCGTTGCAAGAACAACCGTGGAATCCTCAGAAAAACCGAGTGACTTCCTTGCGGAGATTTTATCGGCTGTCAGAATTTCCTCTCTCACGGGAAGTCCTGTTATAAAAGGCTTACTGCTGCACTTAAGAAACCTCTCCGCTTCTCCTGAGGTCAGCATAACCGCATCTGCATATTTTGAAAGTGCAATATTTGTTTTTCCCGGGAAAGCATTCTGCTCGTGAATTGCAGTTTTTATTCCCATTTTATGTGCAGTTCTTACTACAGGCCCACTGACATAACCGCCGAAGCCCACTGCAACATCGGGACCAAATTCAGCGATTATTTTTTTACATTGTCCCGTAACAAACAGAAGCTTTTTCAGAGTACGGAGATTTTCAAATATTCCCGAAGGAGATAAAGAACGCTGAAAACCGCTGATATCAATTGTTGCGAAATTGAAGCCTGCCTTTGGAACAAGAGTTGCCTCCATTCTGTCGGCAGTACCCACAAACAGTATTTCTGCCTCCGGGTGACGGCTTCTTATTTCCTGTGCAAGAGACAGCGCAGGGTTAATGTGACCACCCGTACCGCCTGCTGCAATAAGAACCTTCATAAATATTCTCCTGACTGATTAAACTTTTTTCATTCGCGAGGAACGGGAAATACTGAAAAGAATTCCCATTTCTATAAGATTTACAATGAGAGCTGTTCGTCCGTAGCTGAAAAACGGAAGTGTAATACCTGTATTCGGTATCAGATCTGTGGCAACACCCACATTAAGGAACACCTGAAGTGCAAGCTTGAAGGTAATACCGAAGGCTACCAATGCACCGTATCTTGTAGGACAGTTAACACCGATAACAATACCTCTCCAAACAATAAGCGCAAAAAGAATGATTATTGCAGCACCGCCGAGAAAGCCTAATTCTTCAATGATTATTGAAAAGATCATATCATTCTGGGGTTCCGGAACATAGTTATATTTCTGTACTGACTGACCGAGTCCCTTTCCGAAGAAGCCACCGGAGCCGATAGCATATAAAGCCTGAATAGTCTGCCAGTCTCCTCCCTGCAGATCCTTATCTGCACTGAGGAAATTTTTTATTCGGTCCATCATATATTCACTGAGCACATCGGTTGCGAGAAGAATCGGAAGAAGAATAAGGGCAACTGCAACAAAAGCTGCAATCCATGTAGGTCTTATTTCTCCGAGATAAAGCATCACGGCTGCAACCGCAAGCATTATGACAGCACCCGAAAGATGTGAGCCTGCAAAAACAAGTCCTACATATAAGCCGATGACAAGAAGGCTGCCTATAACAATTTTCCAGGATTCATTTACAACAGGTCTGCCTGCTATTGAATTGACACCGTCTGAAAAACGGTTGACCCACTGTAATTTTTCTGCTCTTACCCTGAGAGGCTTTTTACTGATCATAAGGTGGTGCCAGCGATGAAAAATATATGCAAGTGTCAGAATAAGCGTAAATTTTGCAATATCAGAGGGCTGAAAGCGTATACCTGCAATAGTAACCCATCTTTTAATATTACTTCCCTCATCCGTGCCACCGATGAAAAACGCAAGCACAAGAAAAGCCACAGAAACCATTGTACCTAAAACTGCCCCTGCTTCCATAAAGAGCATATGATTGACTTTGCCGATAACTGCCATAAGCACAATGCCGATAACAGCACCGATAACCTGATTTTTGAAATAGTAAGTAGGCGCAAGTCCGTCCGTGTAGGCCTTGGGATAGCTTGCAGAATAAAGCATCGTAAGGCCTGCAAAAATCAGAATCGTCAGAAAGACAAACAAAAGCACGTCAAATGAGCCCTGAGAAAAAAGTCCTCCACGCGACTTTATATAAAGATCCAGCAGATTACTGCTGTTTTTTTTGTTGTAATTTTTACCCTTTGAAGCAGAAGCCTGCATATTTTCCACCTTTCAGCCGTAACACCGGCATTAAATATAACTAAAGCGTTATTTACAATTGTAAAGGGCTTATACTTTACTGAAGTCTGCCGAACCAGCTGAGCGCAACAGCGGCAGCAGTGCCTATTGCAGTGACAAGTGTAAATACTTTACAAATCTTTTTTTCACTCCAGCCACCCATTTCATAATGATGATGAATGGGAGCCATTCTGAACAGCCTCTTGCCGTTATGGGTTTTAATATAGGCAATCTGTAAAATATCAGAAAGAAACTCAAGAACATAAATAAAACCGATAAGTACAATAAGCCAAGGAGAATCAAGAGAAAACGCGAATGTACATACCATACCACCAAGGAAGAATGAGCCGAGATCTCCCATAATGACCTTAGAGGGATTCCAGTTCCACATCAGGAATCCCATAAGCGAACCGAAAAGCGCTGCACCGAGCACGGAAAGCCCTGAGAAATTCATAATTACTGCACATACAGCAAAACCGATTGCGACAACTGAGGTAACGGAGGAGCAAAGACCGTCAACACCGTCTGTAAAGTTAACAGCATTTACAGTTGAATAAATTGCGATAAAGCCAAGTACCCAGAAAAGGAAGGTGTTTTCATATATTCCGAGATAGGGAATAAAAATGAAATTCACACCGCTTTTATATAATGTAAATAAGTATACAACAATTACAAGAATCTGCAGAATGGTTTTCTGCATTTCAGTAAGACCGA
The DNA here is from genome assembly GCA_045652065.1 of Acutalibacteraceae bacterium. Taxonomy (GTDB): domain Bacteria; phylum Bacillota; class Clostridia; order Oscillospirales; family Acutalibacteraceae; genus RUG806. The sequence goes on along the minus strand of JAZRTO010000108.1, from coordinate 8,697 downwards.
GATTTCTCTTCTTAACAACCTTTATATAGTCATCAATAAAGCCGATGAAGGCAAAGGCTGCCGACATAAGTATACCGCCGAAAACTTTAATATAAACAACATCCGAGGGACGTGAATTTCCAAGAGTGAGAATATCTCCCCCGAGAAGCTTATCTGTTATAAGCGTAACCACTGTTGCTGCAAAAAAGCCTGCAATAATAATAAATCCGCCCATTGTAGGAGTTCCCTGCTTCTTTTTATGCCAGGAAGGTCCGATATCAAGAATTGCCTGCCCGAATTTCAGTTTACGAAGCCACGGCACAATAGCAAAGCCCGACAAAAAAGCTGTCAGGAAGCCCGTTATTACGCATAAAAGAAGTGCAAGCCACAATTCCATAATCATCTTTCCTTTCAATCAAGACCAAGTATATTTTTAACAGTCATTACATCGCTGAAGCTGTATTTTCTGCCGCAGATCAGCTGATATTCCTCGTGTCCTTTTCCTGCAACGAGGACAACATCACCTGATTTAGCCTTAGACAGTGCAATTTCTATTGCCGTCTGTCTGTCATTTTCAATTATGACATTTCTCCTGTTTCTTATTCCCTTTATAATGTCTCCTGAAATTTCGGCAGGATTTTCATATCGGGGATTATCATTTGTTATTATAACCGAATCCGCATAACGGGAGGCAATTTCTCCCATCAGGGGTCTCTTACTTTTATCTCTGTTTCCTCCGCAGCCGAATACACAGAAAAGTCTGCCTTGTGTAATTCTTCTGAGAGAAGAAAGAACCGACTGCAGTGCCTCAGGGGTATGAGCAAAATCAACATATACCCTGATACCGTCTTTTTCGATTTTCTCCGTTCTTCCTTTTACAGAAGGAAGATTTTTTGCAATTTCAGGAAAAATACTCGGCGGTACACCGAGAATTTCCGCTGCAGAAAAAGCAGCAAGAACATTATAAACGGAATACTCTCCTACTCCGTCAAACAAAAAAGGGACAATATTTTTTTTATCAAAGAAAATACAGGATATTCCATTCTCGGTATATCTGATATCCTTTGCAGAAAAATCGGCAAATCTGTCTTTTACAGAAAATGTATAAATATCTCCGCGGCATTTTTCTGCCATTTTTTCTGCATTTATATCATCTGCATTAAGAAGAGCCGTTTGCGAAAGCGAAAAAAGCAAAGCTTTTGCAGACATATAATTCTGAAACGTTCCGTGTCTGTCAAGATGGTCTGTTCCTATATTTGTAAAAACAGCCGCATTAAAAGCTATCGGCGCTACTCTTTGCTGTTCAAGAGCCTGTGATGATACCTCTATAACACAATATTCACAGCCGTTTTTTACTAAATTATCAAATTCTCTGTAAAGTATCTCCGGGGAAGGTGTAGTGTAACCTGTATCCGAAAAATATCCGTCACACTTTACCCCCAATGTGCCGATAACGCCGCACTTTCTTCCCGAATAATTCAGAATAAATGAAAGATATTCGGCAACCGTAGTTTTTCCGTTTGTACCAGTAATACCTATCGTTTTAAGCTTCTTCCACGGATGCCCGTAAAAGGCACTGCACATCCGGGACAGAGCAAGTCTTACATCATCAGCTTTTATTACACGGGGATTATCGCTTGCTTCTTCAGCAATAGCACAGGCAGCACCCTTTAAGAATGCCTCACCGATAAAGTCATTTCCGTTGAAGGCTTCACCCTTCACGGCAACAAAAAGACTTCCGTCAGTTACATTTTCTATAATTTCGGTGATACCCGTAATTTCCATATCGGGAATACCACAGGTAAGACCTGCCTCATCAAGCAATTTATAAAGATTCAAAATAATACCTCCTGAAATTCTGTAGAGCCATTATTCTTCCTCTGTTTTCACATCCGGATGAAGGGTTTTCAGCCCGTCACCTTATCATCAGTCGGAAATACCGCTTGTTCTGAAATAAACCGTAATTACGCTTCCAAGCTCAAGCTCTGTACCCTCTGCATATTCCTGCTTGTAAGCAACAACGGAATCCGAAGAGAAGGAGCTTCCCGAAATTCTGATATTAAATCCTCTGTTTACAGCCATCTGATTTGCCTGAGAAACGGTAAGACCGTTGAAATTCGGCACTACAGCTGTCTGCTTTTCAACATTATCTTCTGTATAAAGCACAATAACACCGTTTGCAGGAGTGGTTCTTCCGGCCTCGGGAGACTGTGAAATTACGGTATCTCCTTCACCGATTACCCTTACAACATGCTCTGTACCTGAAAGCTCAGCCTTTGCGGATGCTATACTCTTTCCCACCATATCGGGAGTAGCCTCCGAAAGCTTTGCAAGCTCGGAATCAGAATATGTAGGCTCAATACCCATTGTGGGAAGTATTCTGCTGAAAACCTCACCTGCAACGGGAGCAGCAATATCACCACCCGAATACATAACGCCCTTGGGATTATCAATAACAATTACAACCGTAATTTCAGGGTCATATGCGGGAGCAAAGCCTGCAAATGAAGCAATGTATGCCTTTGTGTCCTTCAATCCCGTCTTTTCACTGGTACCGGTTTTTCCTGCTACATGATAGCCTGCAACATAAGCATTGGCACCAGTACCTCTTTTTACAACCTCTTCCATATATGATGTAACAGTTGCAGCCGTGGACTCTGAAATAACCTGACGCTTTACTCCGGGCTTTGTTTCATTGATGGTATTACCCGAATCATCTATGGTTTTACTTACGATATGAGGAGTCATAAGCTTTCCGCCGTTACCGACAGCACTAATTGCAGCAGCAACCTGAATAGGTGTTATCTGATTTGACTGACCGAAGGATACACTGACAAGGTTGGAATTAGTAAAGGAAATTTCAGGTGAGTGATATGTAATACCGGCAACGGGATTTCCTTCACCCGGAAGATCGATTCCGGTTTTTTCGGTAAAGCCGAAGGCCTCGAAATATTTATAGAAAAGATCAACACCCAGCTTCTGTCCTACATGTACAGAGAAGGTATTGCAGGAGTTAACAAGAAGAGTCAGAGGAGTTTCTGCTCCGTGTCCTATCGGATTATAGTCCTTAACGGTTCTGTCACCTACAGTTATTGTACCGTGACAGCTATATGAGGTATTCTCGTCAATTACCCCCTCTTCAAGAGCGCCTGCAACAAGAAATACCTTATAAACCGAGCCTGAATAATAAAAGTCGGCAATTGCCTTGTTTTTCCACTGCATCTGCTGAGCATTGGAAAAGGCAGTATTTTTTTCTTCATCCGTTTCAAGAGTGTCAATTTCAGCCTGAGCCTTTTCTGATATTTCAAAAGGTGAATTTGAATCATAGTCAGGCACATTGCACATACCGAGCACGGCACCGGTTTTTGTGTTCATTACAATACCGTAAACATTATCGGCATTATTATCCTCAAGTGCACTTATACATGCACTGCGAAGCACTGTCTGTACCTCATTGTTAAGAGTGAGCACATAGTTTTCACCGTTTTTTGCTTCATAAATTATCTTATTGTTACTGTCAAGTTCATTGGCTCTCGCATCACGGAGTGTAAAAATCTTGCCGTCTACCCCCGTAAGTGAATCATCATAGAAATATTCAAGGCCATAAAGACCGTTTCCGTCTGTTCCCGTAAAGCCGATAACAGTGGAAGCAAGTGTCCCGTCCGGATAATATCTCTTCGTGTCAGGCTCGCTGAATATAATGTTTGCAATTGCATTATCCTTTGCATACTGAATCATTGCAGACATCTCTTTATATTCAACCTCACCTTTTATTACAAGGTAACCGTATTTTCTGTTCTTTTCAATTTTTTCTCTGAGATTTCCGGCATCAAGCTGAAGAATTGAAGAAAGACCGTCAACAACAACACCTAATTCTTCATCATCCTCAATTTTACTGGGATTTATCTGTATTCTCCAAACGGATGCTGTCTGTGCAAGCACATTCATCTCCGAATCATATATAGTTCCTCTGGATGAAGACAACACGGAATCATTATACTGCTGATCCTCTGCAAGACGTCTGTAATAATCGCCTTTTATGACGGTAAGATATCCTACCCTTCCCGCAAGAACCGCAATAAATAAAAAAAGCACCACATATAAACCGAAAACCGCACGTCTTGCACTTAAAGAAGTGCGCTTCATGCTATCATTATTCCCTGTCAATGCCATATTCTCCCTTCTGCTTTACTATATAAAAAATACCGACAAGGGCGAAACCATATCCGCCCCTGTTTTACATTCCCTTTAGTATAAATTGTTTTTTCATATACATACAATTATATATATGCTTGAACTCCGATTATATTCCGTCAACGTTTTGCTACGAGAGATGACGTATAAAGCACGGTATCGCCCACCGAGAGGTCTATACATTCAATCTGGTAATTTTCAACCTTTGTCATACCGAGAACCTCTGTAGCGTAGGTATCAATAACCGCAATACCCGTAATGCCGTTAAGCGTTGACGAAAGACGGATATTCTCAGACTGTTCGATGGCTATCTGGCTTTCAATTTCCTGAATCTGACGGTCAAGGCTGTAATTTTTTGCACCTGCAACAACCTGCATGCTCACCATAACAAACATCACCAGGACAAAGGCAAAAACACGGAGAGATTTTCTAAGACCCGCAATCTCCTGACGTCGCAAATCATCCTTTGTTCGGGGAGCAACACGTGTAATTGAAGGATTCGCCTTCTTATCGGCTTTTCTCTGAGGAGCCGCAGAGTAGCCGGTCTCAAAATATTCAAAATCAAAAGCACTTGATCTGTTATCAGCCATCTTTTTTTATCTCCTTATTTATATACATTATATTATCTTAACTTTATTATACTTCTCAGCCTTGCACTGTGGCTGCGGGGGTTTCTTTCAAGCTCCTCCGCCGAGGGAGCAAGTGATTTGAACTGCAGCTTACCTCTCGGAGTGTTTCCGCATACACATACGGGAAACTCCTTAGGACAAGTACAGCCTTCCGTAAATTTTTTAAAGGCATTCTTTACTGCCCTGTCTTCAAGAGAATGGAAGGTGATTATTGAAAGCACACCGCCAACCTTGAGAGCATCAAACATCTTTTCAACAGAAGGAGTCAAATCCTCATACTCCTTATTTACGCACATTCTTACGGCTTGAAACACACGACGAGCAGGGTGTCCGCCTTCTCTTCTTGCCCTTGCAGGAATACCGTCCTTTACGGTTTCTGCCAGCTGAAAGGTTGTTTCATAAGGTGTTTTTTCACGTCTTGCTACAATAAGTCTTGCAATGCTTTTTGCAAATTTCTCTTCACCGTAGCAGGTAAAAATTCTTGTCAGCTCCTTTTCGGAATACGTATTTATAACATCTCTCGCACTTATTCCCTCTTTACTCATACGCATATCAAGAGGAGCATCATTATGAAAAGAAAAGCCTCTTTCAGGAGTATCCAGCTGAAATGAACTGACTCCAAGGTCAGCAATTATGCCGTCAAAAGCCTCTATTCCCATTTCAGACATTCTTCTGTCTATTTCACAGTAGTTACTTTTTACAATTGTTATATTTTCCTTACCGCGGAATTTTTCGGTAAGATTCTTTATTGCATCGGGATCTCTGTCAAAGGCTACAAGTCTGCCTTTATCTGAAAGCCTTGAAAGAATTTCTGCTGAATGACCTCCGCCGCCTGCAGTACAGTCCGCATAAATTCCGTCAGGGTCAATATTCAGCGAATCAACTGTTTCATAAAAAAGAACAGGTATATGATTAAACTCCATTACTATTTCCTCTGTTAATATCTTATCTCAGGATACATATCGGGAGTAAAGCTGTTACCGCCGCCAATAGCGATGTAATCATCTTCATTCCATACTTCGATTTTATTTCCCATACCGACGAGATAAACGGTATCTCCGAGACCGGCATGCTCGATATAATCGGCAGGAATTGTAAATCTGCCCTGCTTGTCGGGGGAGATATATCTCGCTGCTCTCATAGCAACTCTTGCCCTTGCTCTGCCTTCAATTGTTCCGGACAGATCTCTGAGCTGATCCGTTATTTCCTTAAAGCCTTCTGTGTCATATATAAACAGACATCCCTCGGGAGCCTTAAAAAGAATAAATTCGGGCTGAAGGAAGCTTCTGAAGCGCAGAGGTATAATAAGACGGCAGCTGTTTTCAAGATTATGCTTTGACTCACCGAGAAACTTATCACTCATTTTGCTTCACTTCCTTTCTGACACCCAATGAACTCCGTAATGACTCCAATTGGCTCCAATTTGCTTTTTATTATAAAGGGTAATTAACTAAAAATCAAGTGTATTCTTTATATTTTTTTACTTTTTTGAAAATTTTCTGCGGTTTTCCGGATTTTTTTTGCCGTCGACAAAAATGTATTGTTTTTTCTCTCCCGATGAGCATAAATTTAGGGTGACGGAAATATTCCGAAAAACATATTTCAGGAGGCACAACTAATGAAAAAAACTGCACTTTTACTCGCAATCCTTATGCTTTTTTCCCTTGCTTTCACAGCCTGTTCAGGGACATCGGCAAGCGGAGAAACAACAGCAGAAAACACAACCACAGCTCCCGTTATAGGCGAACAGGAAAGCATAACGGAGGCAGTTTTTGCAGAGGAAAACTCAACAGAAGCTGCATCAAAAAATGCAGAAGAAAGTATTTTTTACGTAGGATAAAAAACATAAAAATAAGCCGTTTGCTTACACTGCTGCAAACGGCTTATTTTTTTATCTTTTAAACAAAATTCCGACGGACATACACACCCAAACTGTTTATTATAAGAAAGTTAATAATTATACTGATTCCGAGTTGACAAACACGGGGCTTCGTGATAAACTATTTAACAACAAAATGAACTGTTTCCGGCATACGGAAAACCGCACGGAGGTTGCGAAAATACAGATGTGTTTTCGCAGTTGCTTTATGTCCCGGTTTATGTCGGACTATGAAAGGAAACAAAATGACGAAGTCACTGAAGGCAAACGTAATAGGCTCATCATTCCTCCCCGGCTTACAGACCGGCACGGGTGATTTATTTTCTGTTACCGGCACCCTCGAGAAGTACAACGACTTTAAATATACTGTTTTTCCCGGTTTTTGCGATGTGCATGTGCATTTTCGTGAGCCGGGTTTTTCTTATAAAGAGGATATGAAAAGCGGAAGTCTTGCAGCTTCTCACGGCGGCTATACGGCAGTATGCACAATGCCGAACCTCTCCCCCGTACCTGACAGCATTGAAAATATGAAGGTGCAGCTTGAGGCAATCAAAAAAGATGCGACAATATCTGTTTTCCCTTATGCATCAATTACAGTAGGAGAAAAAGGTGAGGAGCTTTCCGACATGGAAGGACTTGCCGAATATTGTGTGGCATTTTCCGATGACGGAAAAGGTGTGCAGTCCGATGAAATGATGAAGACTGCTATGCTTAAAGCTAAAAAGCTCGGGAAAATAATAGCAGCTCACTGCGAAGTAAACAGTCTTCTTGAAGGCGGTTATATTCATAAAGGCAGCTATGCCGAAGCTCATAGTCACAAAGGAATCTGCTCCGAAAGCGAATGGAAGCAGATTGAAAGAGATCTGGAGCTTGTCAGAGAAACAGGATGCTCTTACCATGTGTGCCATATTTCGGCAAAGGAAAGCGTCGAGCTTATCCGCAAGGCAAAAAAAGAAGGACTTGACGTTACCTGTGAAACAGGTCCCCACTATCTCGTAATGGATGATTCCTTCCTTCAGGAGGAAGGTAGATTCAAAATGAATCCTCCCTTAAGAGATAAGGAAGACAGGCTTGCTCTCATTGAAGGAATTAAAGACGGAACAATAGATATGATAGCAACCGACCACGCGCCTCACTCTGCAGAAGAAAAAAGCAAGGGCCTTGCAGGCAGCATGTTCGGAATTGTGGGACTTGAAACAGCATTTTCCGTTATGTATACACACTTTGTAAAAACAGGCGAAATAAGTCTTGAAAAGCTTATTGAGCTTATGGCAATAAATCCGAGAAAGCGCTTCGGAATACCCTTTGACGGAAGCTTTACCGTATGGGATCTTGAAAAGGAATTTACGGTAAATCCGGACGAATTCCTTTCAAAAGGAAAATCAACCCCCTTTACGGGAGAGAAGCTGTCAGGCGTATGTATGCTTACGGTTTCGGACAATAAAATCGTTTATGAACATCAGAACATATAAGGAGAGAAATTTATGGCTAAAAGAACAGACATCAAAAAAATTATGATTATCGGCTCAGGTCCCATAGTTATCGGCCAGGCTGCTGAGTTTGACTATGCTGGTACACAGGCTTGTCTTGCTCTCAAAGAGGAAGGCTATGAGGTAGTTCTCTGCAACTCAAACCCTGCCACCATAATGACCGACACTATCATCGCCGACAAAGTATACATGGAGCCTCTCACTCTTGAATACATTGCAAAAATTCTTCGTTATGAGCGCCCCGATGCAATTGTTCCCGGAATCGGCGGACAGACAGGTCTTAACCTTGCAATGCAGCTTGAAAAGAAGGGCATTCTCAAGGAATGCGGCGTTGAGCTTCTCGGCACAAGCAGCGAGAGCATTGAAAGAGCTGAGGACAGAGAGCTTTTCAAGGAGCTCTGCCAGTCTATAGGCGAGCCTACAATTCCCTCCGAAATCACCTACAACATTGAAGAAGCAAAGGAAGCTGCAAACAGAATCGGTTACCCTGTTGTTCTTCGTCCTGCATTTACCTTGGGCGGTACAG
>JAZRTO010000107.1:0-4758 GCA_045652065.1 Acutalibacteraceae bacterium | reverse complement strand
AGAGCCTGCTCCATAGTTTCCTTGTCCATAAGTCCCTTAACGGCAGCATCGCAAAGCACCGCATCAACAAGGGTACTGGGCATACAGCCTCTTTCGCCGATAGAGGGCCAACGGGGAAGCCAGCCGCACTCAAGATAATCATTTACAAAGCCGCGGCACATTTCTCTGTATTCATCCTTAGCAACAAGAGCATAGAAGGGATAGCAGGTTCTGTATGTATCCCAGAAGCCGTTATCAGTATATCTTACACCGGGAAGAATCTTACCGCTTGAGGGTGCATAGTGAACTGTTTCGCCCTTTTCGTTTATTTCATAGCACTTGTGGGGATATAGAAATGCACGGTACATACAAGAAACAAATGTCTTAAGCTGCTTTTCGTCTTTTGCTTCAATTTCAACACGGGAGAGATATTCTTCCCATATTTTTTCAGCATCTTCCTTTATGCAATCAAAACACTTTCCTTCCGTATCCTGACAAAGGTTGAGCTTCGCCTGATCAAAACTTATGTATGAGGTTGATACAAAAGCATCAACTCGGTCACCCTTTACCTTCAGATGAATTCCAACCATGTCCCCTGCTACGTTATTTGTAACACTGTGACACTTGTCTGTACCTACAATGTTTTCACCTGCAGAAATCTGTCCTTCAGCGAACCTCACAACAGTATACATCTTAAAATTTACAGCCTTATCGTCACCACAGTTTGTAACAATGGCATAAAGGGTGTTTTCTTCGGGCTTATATTCATAAGAACAGTAATCTCTGAAAGGAAGAACAGAGAACCAGTTTTCTTCCGTGTCATCAAACTGCACTCTTATAGCACCGCCTCTTTCAGTGGGAGTAACCTCAAAAACACTTCTGCTTTTAAGGAAATTAAGCTTCATATAAGAGGGTGTCATAACAGCTTCCCCCGGTCTGTAGCCAGACCAGCGGTTTTCGCTGAAAATGGGATTTCTCTTCTGAGGCATAAAAACGACCGTGCCGTAGTCCGCAATCCAGGGACTGGGCTGATGTGTGATTCTTACGCCCTCAAGGCTTCTTGCATCGGGGTGAAAAAACCAGCTGCTCTGACTTGAGGTCTGTGCAGCAAAAGCACACATAGCAAAGGGCCGCTGAATAAGAGGAAGCGTGTTACCGTTTGAAAAACGGTGCACCGAAGCACTTCCCTGCTTTATATTTACATACTGAGAATAACTCATAAATTTACCTTCTTTCAGAAAATGCCCGGAAAGGTAAGTTTTCCGGGCAAAATAATTTATTCTGTTACTTTGATATCATAGCCGTGCTGCTCAAGGAAGGGCTTGATGCGCTGAGCATGATTAAGAAGTGAGCTTATGGACATATCGTGATTAAGTGCATCGATAATAAGAGAAATATACTTTGAAAGGTCAACCTCGCAGAACCACTTTCTCTCAAGAAGCTCGGGGGAACGATAAATGAGGTTAGTTGTAAAAATACGGCTGATCCAGCCCTTTTCATATGCCTCATCAAAGGTTTCAAGACCGTTGCAGAAAAGACCGAATGCGCAGCATACATAAATGTTTCTTGCACCCATATCCTTAAGACGCTTTGCAACATCAATCATAGAATCACCGGAAGAAATCATATCGTCTACAACGATAACATCCTTTCCTTCAAGGCTTGAACCTAAGAACTCGTGTGCAATAATGGGATTTCTGCCCTTTACGATTCTTGAATAGTCACGGCGCTTATAGAACATACCGAGATCTATTCCGAGAACTGATGAATAGTAAACACCTCTGTTTACACCGCCCTCATCGGGAGATATAATCATAAGGTTGTCCTTATCAATTTTAAGGTCATCTATATTGTTAACAAGAGCCTTGATCATCTGGTATGTAGTATATACATTTTCAAAGCCCTTTGTAGGAATTGCATTCATAACTCTGGGGTCATGAGCATCGAAAGTGATAATATTATCAATTCCGTAATAATCAAAAAGCTCCTGAAGCATTACTGCACAGTCAAGAGATTCTCTTGCTGTTCTCTTATGCTGTCTGCCTTCATAAAGCATGGGCATAATTACAGTAATTTTTCTTGCCTTGCCTGTCATTGCAGCAATGGCTCGCTTAAGATTTGCATAATGCTCGTCAGGTGTGTAAGGTACGGTATAGCCGTAAACCTCATGAGTAACGCCGTAATTGAAACAATCACAAAGGATATAAATGTCATATCCTCTTACAGATTCCTTAAGTGTGCACTTTCCTTCGCCTGTTCCGAATCGGGGGAAAACAGCCTTGAGAATGTAGGAATCTCTTTCATAGCCGTTGAAAGCAATTGTGGATTTGTGCTCGCTTTCTCTCTCGTCTCTCCATTGAACAAGATAAGAATCGATCTTTTTGGCAAGCTCTTCACATCCGGGAAGGGGAAGAATACCGAGAGGGCCTGCAGGTATGGTGTTGAATTCATCAGTGTAAACCGGCATAAGAAATTCTCCTTTTTTTTGCTTATTTCAGTCCGAGAACAATCAGCACGGACCGCATACTACTATTGTATCAATTTTTTGACCATTTGCAACATTTAATTGCATATTATACTAAAAATTTATTTTCGATAATCAAGGGGGTTTTTGTAGATATTCACAAATATGCTTTTATTTTACAAAAAATCTGAACACAATAAGCAGAATACCCAGCACAATCGGCTGATGAAGCACATATATATAAAGACTTAACTTTCCTATTTTTTCAAGCAAAGGTATTCTGAAATCAAGGATTTTCATCAGCTTTTCACTTTTGTTCATCACTTTCCACAAGAAAAATCCGAAGAAAAACATAAATATCCAGGGAAGAAGCGGATAATAGTCTGACGTGGCAAAGCCGTAAAAAGGAAAGCCGAGGGATGCGGTAAAATAATTTCGGTACAGAGCTTCAGGGAATTCAAACAGCTTTACAAAGTACCAGCCCGCATAATGATTTCTGACTTCAAAGGTGATAAAAAACAACAGGAAGCTGATTACCGCAAATATACCGCCGGGCAGCTTATCAAAATATTTTTTAAGCGGCATAATGATAAGCGAGGCCGCAGCCATAAAAGTAAGAATCCCGAAAATTACAGGCATATCAGGCATTGTAATAAATGTGGCAATGCTTACAATAAGCGCAGCACCTGATATCAGAAGCAATCTTTTCACAGGCTTTTTTCCGAAATGAATACATATACCTGCAAGACAGATAAAGCAGGATGCTCCGAAGTCCCTTATAACATCAACCGCAGTCATAAGCTCTTCCGTTACGGGCACACCGAAAAATGCAACAATATCAAAAAGGGTATGATAAATTATCATACCCAGAATACAGATTCCTCTGATACTGTCAAGAAGATAATACCTCTTGTTTAATGCCTGTGTTTCAGTCTTCATCATCTGTAATACCCTTCAGGAATTTCAGAATATCGCCGTAAACCTTATCATTATCCTCCTCATTGAGGATTTCGTGTCTGTCTGCGGGATAAAGGATAACCTCAGGCTCAATTCCTGCAGCAACCAGAAGGTCGGAAACCGCAAGCACTCCCCTGCCGTTCATTCCGATGGGATCCTTGGCACCTGAAATAAGAAGAATACGCAGATCCCCGGGAAGCCTTGATGCCCAATCGGGAGCACTGGCTTTTACGGCAAGAATAAGCAGCTCCTTGGTAAGAGCACTTGTATACGGGAAACCGCAGAGAGGGTCTGCTATATAATTCTCAATATTTTCCTTGTTTCTTGAAAGCCAGGCAAACTCATTATCCCCCTTAAGCATCTTTTGGGTAAGCTTTCCGAAAAGATTTGAAATTGACGCGGGAGCCGAAGAGTTTTCCGCCATTTTATCCATAAGCATCTCTACAGGGTCACGAAGGGCAAGCACGGGAGCGGGAAGCTGTCCCGTGCCGCAGAAAATCGCACCTGAGAGTCTGTCACCGAAGTTGGCAGCATAAATTCTTGCAAGAAAAGAGCCCATAGAATGTCCGAATATGATATACGGCACATCGGGATGACGCTTCTCCATAATATTATGGAGAGTATTCATATCCCTTACCATATTTGCATGGTCACCCTCATATACATAACCGAGGTCAGTTTCATTATCAATACTTTTGCCGTGTCCTAAGTGGTCGTTTCCGCAGACAACGAATCCGTTTTCTGCCAGAAAACGTGCAAAATCATCATATCTTCCGATATGCTCTGCAACACCATGGGCAATCTGAACTACACCAACAGGCGCTTTTTCATCATCCTGCCAGATAAGTGTTCTTATTTTATTGACACCGTTTGAAGAGGAAAAATACGCCTCTTTTCTTATAACTGCCATTTTGCACCTCTTGAATTATTTCCAGATATAAACTCTTGTTTCGTAGGGTCTGAGTGTAAAGCCGTTATCAGTTACACCGTAGGATTCGTAGTTGTTGATTGCAAGCTCTGCCTTTGAAAGGTCAAAGCCCTCGGGAGCCTTGAATGCTACTGCATTTTCATCAAATGAGCAGACAACAAGAGCCTTTTCATTGTCAAGATGACGGGAATACACATAAAGAGATTTGCTGTTCTTGTAATGCTCCTTGTAAGAGCCGTAAATCATAAGATCATTTTCTTTTCTGAACTTTATGAGCTTTCTGTAGAAGTTGAGAATTGAATCGGGATCATTCTCAGCCTCTTGGACATTTATTTCCTTGTAGTTAGGATTGATATGGAACCATGCCTTGTCAGCAGTTGTGAAGCCTGCATTCTATTCAGCACTCCACTGAACGGGAGTTCTTGCATTG
>JAZRTO010000106.1:0-6056 GCA_045652065.1 Acutalibacteraceae bacterium | reverse complement strand
TCAATTGTTGTCAGAGTGGAGGAATAAAAATGAAAAGAGATTTAACTTGTGTTGCTTGTCCTCTGGGATGCCCCATTACTGTTGAGTATACAGATACAGATGTAATTTCCGTGACAGGAAATACCTGTAAACGCGGTGAAGCATATGCTAAGACTGAAATAACAAACCCCACACGTTCTCTTACTTCATCAGTTAAGGTTTGCGGCGGTGTTCTTCCCGTTGTTCCTGTAAAGTCCGATAAGCCAGTTCCCAAGGATATGCTTTTTGACTGTATGAAGGTTATTAATTCTGTGTGTGTTGAGGCACCTGTAAAAATCGGTCAGATAATTATAGAAAACATTCTCGGTACCGGTGCAAATATAGTTGCCACCAATAACGATTGAAAGGTTTTATCCTGATGGAAAAAGGTTATAGAAATACTGTCAATATTGTACCATCAAAAAGACAGATAGAATGGCAGAAAACTGAATTTTACGGTCTTATCAGCTACGGTATGCCTGTTTTTACCGGTAAGCAGTATGGTGACGGTTTTACCCCTCCTTCTATGTTCTGGCCTGAGGAAATGAATACTGATATGTGGTGTAATGTTGCAAAGGCTGCCGGAATGAAGGGGCTGGTGCTTACTTGTAAGCATTATGACGGTTTTTGTCTCTGGCCAACAAAGTATACCGATTACAGTGTAAAAAGCTCAAACTGGCTTGACGGCGAAGGCGACCTTGTAAGGATGCTCAGTGTGTCCTGTAAAAAATACGGACTGAAATTCGGCATATATCTTGCTCCCTGGGACAGACACGAGAAGACATATGGTGAAGGAAAGACGTATGATGACTTTTTCTGCGGACTTCTTACTGAGCTTCTCACAAATTATGGTGATATTTTCTGTGTCTGGCTTGACGGTGTCTGTGGTGAAAATGAACGACGTGTTCAGAAGCACGATTGGGGTAGGTACTATTCTCTTATAAGAGAGCTTCAGCCTGAGGCGGTTATTTCATTCCGTGGACCTGATGTCCGTTGGTGCGGAAATGAAAAAGGGGTTACGAGAAACGAAGAATGGAGTGTCGTCCCTGCTCATCTCGGTGTAAAGGAAGACGGAAGTGAAACTGTTTCAGTTAATAAAAAGCACGCTAATATGTTTGATCTTGACATAGGAAGCAGAAAAGCCGTTAAGAAGGAAACAGATTTTATCTGGTACCCTTGCGAAGTATCCCTTCCGATGCGTTCTCATTGGTTTTTTGAGGAAGATGATAAGTATTCCATAAAAACTAAGGATAAGCTTATCAAGCTTTATTATAACACAGTAGGCAATAATTCCTGTCTTATGCTGGGACTTTCTCCAAATAAGAGGGGAGAGCTTGATGATACAGACACACAGATTCTTACAGCTCTCGGATGTGAACTGAATCTCTTCTTCGGTTATAATCTTCTTAAGGATGCAGGTGTTGTCGCAGCATCAAGTGAGTATAGTAAGGAAACAAAGGCTGATAATGTACTTTCTGACAATATGGAAACATTCTGGAGACCATCCGATTCAGATAAACATCCTGAAATAGTCGTGGATATTCCCGAAAATGAGTATTTTGACAAAATTGTTGTCAGAGAGAATATTGCTCACGGTCAGCATATTGAAGAATTTGATGTACTCGCGTTTGATAAAAAGAAAAACAAATGGAAAAAGCTTGTTGAAAGCACATCTGTCGGCTATAAACGTATTCTCAATATCAAGCCCGGTGAATATGCAAAATTAAAATTCAGATTTAAAGAATTCAGAGAATTTTTTGAAATTTCAGGTATAGCAGTTAACTGATATTTGGCGAAGCTGAAGCTTCGCCTTTTATTTTTATTTTTTACAAATTTTCAAATTTTCGGTTTACATAATCTGTAAATTTTATTATAATAATGATGTATGTTATTTTGAGGTGAATTGTTATGGATTCATATATGCCCGTTAAGATGATAAGCGGTAAAAACTGTGTGCTTGAAAAGGGCAGTTGCATAAAAGGTTTTGGTAAAAAATGCATTATTGTTACGGGAAAATCATCTGCTGCTAGAAGCGGTGCATTGGATGATGTCAGACAGCTTTTTGAGAAGAACAGCATTGAATATAAAATTTTTGATAGAATTGAGCCGAATCCCGAAACTCTCACCTGCAAGGAAGCAGGGGATATAGCAAAAGAATATGGTGCAGATTTTATTTTAGGTATCGGTGGCGGCTCTGTGCTTGATGCAGCAAAGGCAATTGCTATTTATGCCTGTAATGAATTTGAAAATCATACTGATATTTATAACAGAGCTGTTCCTGCTGTGCATATGCCGGTTGTGCTGCTCGGAACAACTGCAGGAACAGGAAGTGAAGTCACTGGTGTCAGTGTGCTTACAAACTCGGATACGGGGATTAAAAAGAGTATATCTGGTGCGGACTGTTATTCGGATATTTCATTCTGTGATTACCGGTATTCTATGACCGTGTCTGTTGAAACAAGAATTACTACAGCTCTTGATGCATTTTGCCACGCTGTTGAAGCTTTTGTTGCATCAAGTGCTAATGATTTATCCTGTACTTATTCTCTTAAAGCTCTGTCATATCTTAAAGATTTTATTGTTTCTGATAAAATGACTGGTGAGCTTACTGAGAGTGATTCCGAAAAGCTTTATATTGCATCGCTATATGCAGGATTTGCAATAAACATTGCGGGTACTTGCTTCCCTCATACGGTCGGATATTATCTTACAGAAAAGCATAATGTTCCCCACGGTAAGGCTTGTGCTGTTCTCTTGCCTGAAATACTTAAGAGAACAAAAAAGTATTGCCCCGAAAAGATCGAAGCAATACTTGATTGTCTGGATACTGATTTTGAAACCTTGGTTTTATATCTTCAAAAGTATTCTGTAGTTAATGTGAAGGTCAGTAAGGAGGAAATAGATGAAATTTCTCTTCGCTGGAAAGACGGCGTGAAAAATTTTGACAGAACTCCCGGCGGTTTCACATATATTGATGCTGCCGAGGCATTAAAATCAATTATTTGCTGAAAAGATTTTTATTCTGCGGTTCGATATCTGCGTTGATTATATTTCGGAAAAGAGCCACATACTTATCCGATATGTACTTATCCTCATGCATACTTCCGAAAAACCATTTTTTGAATTCGCATTGCTGTGAAAGCTCATCAAAATAGGCGCCCAGGGCTGTTACGCGAAGTGTCTTATTTTCGCTCAGCCGCAGGAAATCTCTGATTTTTGCAGGTGGTTCATGCGATATTATGTAATCGACCTTATATTCATTTTTTTCAAGATTGCTGACGCCGGTAAGCATTTCCTGTGATGTGGGAATTTCTTTTCTTGTTAGCTGGTCGTCATTTTCCTGAAGATCGTATTCAGGATCTTCGCCTCCACCCATAGTAAAGAGCTTCTTGCCTTCGATTTCATATACCTGACCGCGCATAAGATGGAAAATGTTTGATCGGATTTTATGAACTCTTCCGCCGTTCCATATTGCCACGGGCATTTCGTTCAGTACATTGAAATTCTCATGGGTACCGTCAATAAAGCAGATGTTATATTTTCTTTTTTCAAGGCGGTTGAGTATCTGCGATTCTCTAAGATCATTGTTCCAAATAAAACCAAAATCACCGCATATAATAACAGTGTCATTTTTTTTGAGCATACTAAGCTCAGCTTTACTGAGTCGTTCGGTATCTCCGTGTATATCACCTGTGATATAAATCATTTATATTCCTCCGTGGGGTATGAATATTACATATCTATAATACAACAAGAAACTGGTGTTGTCTATGAAAAAATTTATTATTTTGTTGCTTAGTCTCATTATTTTGATAAACACATTGTCTGTAAGTGTTTTTGCTGCATTTACGGATTCACTTGAAATTGATGCAGAAATTGCATATCTTGTAAGTGCCGATGATGAAAACGGGATAATCTATGATAAAAATTCTCAGGTTCGATGTGATCCCGGTGCTCTTGTTAAAATTGTAACTGCCATTCTTGCAATTGAAAACTGCAACGATCTTTCTGTACAGGCAACAGCCTCAGGTGAGGCAATAAGAAGTATAGAGCATCTCGGTGTAACAACAGCAGGTATTCTTGTCGGGGAAACGATGACAATTGAAGAGTTGCTGCATTGTCTGCTTGTCTACAATGCAAATGATGCATCCAATGTTCTTGCGGAGGTTGTTGCAGGATCTAATGTTGCGTTTGTTGACAAGATGAATGAATTTGCTAAGTCTCTCGGTCTTAAAGATACGTCTTTTTCAAATCCCGGAGGTTATATTACAGAAAATCAGTATACTACTGCACGTGATATGGCTGTGATTTTTCGTTATTGCATGGAAAATCCTGTTTTTGTCAGAATTATTTCAACTTTTCTTTATGAAATGCCTGCAACAAATAAATACCACGAAACCAGATATCTGAAAAACACTAATTATCTTATTAATTCCGGTATCGGAGATTACTATGTAAAGAGTGTCAAGGGCGGAAAATCAGGAAATACAGCATCGGGAAACTGTAATGTAGTTTCTATGGCTTCTAAAGACGGGTACAGCTATGTCTGTGTTGTTATGGATGCTCCTGTTATGAATGATGATAGTGATGATTCTCTTGAAAATATGGCTTTTGTCAATTCCAAAGAGCTTTACGAATGGGCTTTTGAAAATATTAAACTCAGGGTTGTCGCCAATACCTCTACCTACGTTGGTGAAGTTGAAGTAAAGCTTTCTAATGAGTTTGATTATGTAAGCCTTGTACCTGTTGAAAATGTCAGTGCGCTTGTTCCGTCAGGGGTTACGGCAGAAAGTGTTCTTATTGAGCCTATAAGTGAGCTTACTCTGGCTTCTGTAGATGCTCCTGTAAAAAAGGGAGATATACTCGGACGTGCGGCGATTAAGTATGCAGGTGAGACAGTTGCTGAGGTTGATCTTGTTGCAGCCTTCGATGTAAATCTAAGTTCGGGTAAATTTATCGGAAATAAAATAATAAGCATAATAACAAGTCCTGCATTTATTATACTATTTATTATTGTTCTTGTTGTACTGATCCCCTTGTGCGTTATCTCCCAGAGAAATAAAAGAAAGCTTCGTTTAAAGAAGCTTCGTGAACAGAGAAATAATATAAAGAGAGGTTAAATTATGGCGTCTAAATTCAAGTATTCAATGTTGGCCGGACTTGCTGCAGCTCTTGCTGTAGTGCCTGTCAAAGCTTATTTCTACAGACCTGAAAAAATAACAGGGGAGGCTCTTCCTGATGAAAAGGTCAAGCTTGACAGATTCAGAAAGAATCTTTCTGATGCAATTAAAATTCCTACGATTGCAAGTAAAGATCCCGAAAAGACAGATTGGGCACCGTTTGAAGAGTTTGCTGCATTTTTAGAGGAAAGATATCCTCTTATTCATCAAAATCTTGAGCTTATTGATGTTGACTGTAAGGGACCTCGACTTTATAGATGGAAGGGTAAGGACTCTTCTCTTGATGCTGTGGCTCTTCTTTCTCATCAGGATGTAGTGCCAATTTCTGAAGGCACACTTGATGACTGGACTTATGCTCCTTTTGACGGTGTTGATGATGGTGAGTATATCTGGGGCAGAGGTGCTCTTGATATGAAAAATCACCTTATCGCTGTTATGGAGAGTGTTGAGGATCTTCTTGAAGACGGATTTGTTCCTGAACGCGATGTATATATCTGTCTCGGACACAATGAAGAAGTTATGACATCTGAATTCTCAGGTGCTGTAGTTATGTGCGATTATTTTGAAAAGAATAATATCCGCCTTGACTGTGTGCTTGATGAAGGCGGTGCTATTCTTCCTGTGAATGTTAAAGGTGTTCTTAATAAGAATCTCGCAGGTGTCGGTGTTGCAGAAAAGGGTTATGCTGATTTTGAAATTTCTGTTACAGCAAAGGGCGGACATTCCTCTCAGGCACCGAATCACACAGCTCTCGGTCATCTTGCTGATGTTATTAAAGATATTGAGAATCATCAGTTTGATGCAGAGCTTTCACCAATGATGATGCAGCTTTTTGATAAAATCGGCAGAAATTGCTCA
>JAZRTO010000105.1:0-11011 GCA_045652065.1 Acutalibacteraceae bacterium | reverse complement strand
CGTAAACCATAACTTTTTCGCCACTGTCTTTGTCAAGACCGTAAGAAAGTGCAGCAGCTGTTGGTTCGTTGATAATTCTCTTTACTTCAAGACCGGCAATTCTGCCTGCATCCTTTGTAGCCTGACGCTGAGCGTCTGTGAAGTATGCGGGAACAGTGATAACTGCCTCTGTAACTGTCTGACCGAGATAGCTTTCTGCATCGGACTTCAGCTTCTGAAGAATCATAGCGGAAATTTCCTGAGGTGTGAAAGCCTTGTCGTCAATTTTAACGCGGTATTCAGTACCCATCTG
The DNA here is from genome assembly GCA_045652065.1 of Acutalibacteraceae bacterium. Taxonomy (GTDB): domain Bacteria; phylum Bacillota; class Clostridia; order Oscillospirales; family Acutalibacteraceae; genus RUG806. Next base: position 10,719 of record JAZRTO010000105.1, on the reverse strand, counting down.
TCTCTTGATGGATGCAATTGTCTTATCGGGATTTGTGATAGCCTGGCGCTTAGCAACCTGACCAACCATTCTTTCACCTGTCTTGCCGAATGCAACTACAGAGGGAGTTGTTCTTGCGCCTTCTGCATTTGCGATAACTACGGGCTCACCGCCCTCAATAACTGCTACGCATGAGTTTGTTGTACCTAAGTCGATACCGATGATTTTTGCCATTATTTTTTCCTCCAAATTAGTATTTATATCAGTTTGCAACTATTACTGTAGCGTGACGGATAACCTTGTCACCCATTTTATAGCCCTTCATATAGACATCGGAAATTACGTTTTCACCTAAATTTTCATCGTCTATATGCATAACACCGTTGTGAATATTGGGATCGAATTCCTCGCCCTTTTCTCCGTATGCTTCAACCCCAAATGTCTTGAACACATCAAGAAGCTGATTTACGGTCATTTCAATACCCTTTTTGTAGCTTTCGAGGTCTGTTTCAGCCGCCGAAGCTCTTTCAAAGTTATCAATTACGGGAAGCAATTTTCCGATAATATCCGTTTTTGAATCGGAGAAGATTGCCTCCTTTTCCTTCTGTGAACGCTTACGGAAATTATCATATTCCGCAACCGTACGAAGATACTTGTCATTTGCTTCAAGAAGCTTATTATTAAGCTCCTCTATAATAGTATCTCTTTCATCAGCAGTATTTTCTTCTACCTTTTCTTCCGCCGCTGCTTCCTTTTCAACAGTTTCGGGAGACTCTTCAGTCTGTGCCTTTTTCTTATCCTTTGACATAGGGACACTTTCCTTTCTCAGTCTGTCATTTCAGTAAGAATAACACCCGTTATCTCACTGATGTATTTCACCAGAGGTAAAACTCTTGAATAATCTGTTTTTGTAGGTCCTATCACACCGATTGAACCGTATGCATTTTCCCCGACCTTATAGGGAGCCTTGATTACTGCCGCGCGCCGCAGACAGGAAAACTCGTTTTCCGTACCTATCTGAAGCTCAACGGGACTGTCCTTATCTGTATCCATAAGACTTACTGCCGCATCACGGCTTCTTAAAAGCTGTATAATTTCAAGTCCTGAAGAAATAAGCTCTTCAGAGGAAAGAACAGCCTCCTGTCCCGAAACAATAACATCGGCACCCGATGCTTCAAGAGAAGCTTCAAAAAATGAAACGATGAGGGGCATTATATCAAGGGATTTTTCACCAAGATTTACAAGTGTACTCTGAAGCTTTGCGGTTGTGAAATCATAAGTCGGTGCACCTATGAAATTTGCCGCCGTAACATTGTGAAAAAGCTCAATAAGCTCATAATCAATATCACATTCAAGCTTCGCGATTCTGCTTTTTGTAACTCCTGCCGATGTTTTCACCACAACCATTGCAGTTTTTACACTTAAGGGAATTACCTGCGCACCCGAAATAACCGAGCTGTCACTGTGAGGAGTGACGGCAACTGCCGTAAGACCCGTTACCTGAGAAAGCACATTGCATATCTGCGTGAGCACTCCCACCGAATCACCGTCCGTACGGTCTATTGCGGAAAGTATTCTGAACATATCCGCATCCGAGGGACTGAAGTTCATAAGCAGCTTATCTATATAGTATCTGTAGCCCTTATCGGAAGGTATTCTGCCGGCGGATGTATGAGGCTGACTTAAATACCCCATATCGGACAGATATGCCATTTCGTTTCTTACCGTAGCGGATGACACGGGGAAAGACAAAACCTCAACAAGAAACTTGGAGCCTACGGGCTCACCCGTGGTTATAAATCTTTCAATAATTGCAGAAAGAATTTTTTCCTTTCTCTCAGAAAGTTCCACCGAAAGCCCTCCTTATTCCTTTTAGCACTCTCGTATTGCGAGTGCTAACTGTATTTATAATATATAACCCGACAGCAGTTTTGTCAATAGAATTTATGATATTTTTTTCATTTTTTTGAAAAATATACCGTTTTTTATAGCAAACTGAAGACGAGTGTGCCAATACTATACGATAAATACTGTAAAAATTTCACCCTCACCGTTAATAATGTTTAAATAATACTTGTATTAACTATGCATTTATGCTAAACTGTAATGTGATTTAATATCTAATATAATACGGAGTTGAAAAAAATGACTGATATTTCAAATCTTTGTATGGAATGTCTGGGTACAAAAAACGAATCCGGCATTTGCACCCGATGCGGCAAAGAAGAAGATATTGTTCAGGTTTCACCACTTCTTCCCATAAAAAGTGTTATTGCACAAAGATATCTTATTGCCAAGGCTCATAAGCAGAACGGTGAAGGAATAACCTACTCTGCTTACGATATGAAGCTTGAAAAGGCTGTTTCCGTAAGGGAGTTCTTTCCCGAACGATCCGCAGCCAGAGATATTGACCTTATAAACGTTGCCCCCAGAGAAGGAATGAGCAATGTCTATATGCAGCACCTTAATTCATTTATTGCCCTCTGGAAGAAAATTATGCGCCTCAAGGGTGTATCTGCTCTTGTAACAGTCAATGAGGTTTTTGAATGTAACGGTACTGCATATGCTGTTTACGATGAATCGGAAAGACAGACCCTCAGAGATTATCTCCTTGATACAACCGAAGGCTTTGTCACCTGGGAGCAGGCAAGAATTCTTTTTATGCCCGTGCTTTCTACAATCGGAACACTTCATACCTCAGGCATTATCCATAAGGGCATAAATCCCGATGCTTTCATTTTCGCAAAGGACGGAAAGCTGAAGCTTACTGATTTCTGTACCGACCATGTCCGCATAAACGGCGGCTTCACGAGAACTGAAATTTTTGACGGATATGCTCCCATTGAACAGTATGCCGTACCTGCAAAAACAGATCCTCGAACGGACATATACTCATTCTGCTGTGTACTTTACCGTTCACTTATCGGTGCTCTTCCCATTGATTCAAGAGAAAGAGCCCGTAATGACAGGATGATGATTCCTGCGCGCTTTGCCGAGCAGCTTCCTGCTTATGTTATAAATGCGCTTATCAACGGTATGGCAATATATCCTTCAGACAGAACCGATAATATTGAACAGCTCAGAAGCGATCTTTCTGCTTCACAAAGAGCAATAGGTGCTTCTGCTCCCGACTATACTCCCGAAAGAATAAACGAGCCGATTATACAGAGCACTCCTTTTGTTGATAAGCTTTCTGTTACTGAAGCCTTTACACCTGTCTCTGTCAATCCGCCTGCAGAAAAGCCCGTTGCAGCGGAAAACAAAAGCCAAAGTAAAAAGAAGGTCAAGAAATCCAAAAAGGAAGAAAAGAAAGAAAGAAAAAGAGCAAAAAGAGCAAAGAGACTCAAAAGCCTGAAGCTGGCTTTTCTCTCCTTCATTCTTGTAGTTATGCTGGGGCTCATTGCATTCCTATCCTTAAAGCTTGTTCAAATGACAAAGCAGCCCGAGCAGACTACTGTCGCTTCATCTATTATAACGGTACCGAATTTTGTGGGTGCTGATATTTCCGATATCATTGCAAACCCTGAATATACGGACTACTTTATTTTCAATACTGTAAAGGAACACGATCCTACCGTTATGGCAGGCATAGTTCTGGAGCAGAACATCCCCTTTAATTCAACGGCATCAAAGGGCGATACAATAATTCTCACAATAAGCGCAGGTCCAAAATCTGTTCAGGTACCCGATTTAACGGGTTATTCCTACGAAGACGCTGAAAAGCTTCTGCGAGAGCAGGGACTTATCTGCAAAAAATCACTTATTCACAATGACGGCACTCACCCCGGTAATACTGTAGCGGAAACAATTCCTGCAAGAAATGAGGTTATAACCGAGGGCAAGGAAATTATCGTTATTGTCTATACCTCTCTTGAGGAAGCAACATCAAAAAACGAGCAGCAGAGCAACGACGGTAATTCTGTCCAGGAATTCCTTGAAAGCCTTACAGGTAACCCCGTTCCTGTTCAATAAAAACTATAGCTAAAGGCGGTGACAGCCACAAATGAATTATTTCAGAGCTCTCAGAGAAGACATACAATGCGTAAAGGACCGCGACCCTGCGGCAACATCGGCAATTGAAATTCTTCTTCTCTACCCCGGACTCAAGGCTGTCCGTTCACACCGCAGAGCCCATTGGTTCTACAAGCATAATATGCCGTTCTTTGCAAGATATATTTCACAAAGAACCGCAAGAAAAACCAACATTGAAATTCACCCGGGAGCTACAATCGGAAGACGTCTTTTTATAGACCACGGCACGGGTGTTGTTATTGGTGAAACCGCTGTCATCGGCGATGATGTAACAATATATCAGGGAGTAACTCTCGGCGGTACAGGTAAGGATGTAGGCAAGCGACATCCTACGGTCGGCTCGGGTGTTATGATCGGTGCAGGCGCAAAGGTGCTTGGTCCCTTTTCTATCGGCAATAACACAAAAATTGCTGCAGGCAGCCTTGTGCTTCACGAAATCCCCGAAAACTGCACCGCAGTAGGTGCCCCTGCAAGGGTTGTAAAGCGTGACGGCAAGCGTGTGGATATGCTTGACCAGATCCACATTCCCGACCCCGTAATGCAGGAATTTGAAAAACTGTATAAACGTATAGACCAACTCGAAGCCGAGTTGAGTCTTCTAAAAGGAGAAGATACATATGAAGGTGTATAACACACTTACAAGACAGAAGGAAGAGCTGAAGCCTCTCAGAGAGGGAGAATTCAGAATATATGCATGCGGCCCTACCGTATATAACTTTATACACATAGGCAATGCCCGTCCCATATGCGTTTTTGACGTATTAAGACGTTATCTTGAGTACAGAGGCAACAAGGTTACCTTTGTTCAGAATTTCACCGATATCGACGATAAAATCATCAACCGCGCAAATGACGAGGGAGTTACATTTTCTGAGATTTCCGAAAAGTATATCACCGAATACAAGACAGATGCATCCGGTCTTAATGTAAGAGAAGCAACAATCCACCCCAAGGCAACTGAAAATATTGATGAGATTATTTCAATAATTGAAACCCTTGTTGAAAAGGGATTTGCCTATGAAGCAGGCGGAGACGTATATTTCAGTCCTCTTAAGTTCAAAGAATACGGAAAGCTTTCACATCAGCCTCTTGATGACCTTATGGCAGGTGCAAGAATAAATGTAGGCGAAAAGAAGAAGGAAAGCATGGACTTTGCTCTCTGGAAGGCATCAAAGCCCGGCGAGCCCTACTGGGAATCTCCCTGGGGTCAGGGACGTCCCGGCTGGCATATTGAATGCTCTGCTATGAGCAGAAGATATCTCGGAGAAACAATTGACATCCACTGCGGCGGTCAGGACCTTGTATTCCCCCACCACGAAAATGAAATTGCACAGAGTGAATGCTGCAACGGTGTACAGTTTGCAAATTACTGGATGCACAACGGCTTCATTACCGTTGACAACGAGAAAATGTCAAAATCAAAGGGCAATTTCTTCACAGTAAGAGATGTTGCAAAGCAGTTCGGCTATGAGCCCATAAGACTTCTTATGATTTCCTGCCACTACAGAAGCCCCATCAACTATTCCTATGATTCTCTTATGCAGTGCAAGGCTTCCCTTACCCGCCTTCATACCTGCAGAGATTCACTTGATTTCAACCTTAAGTCTGCAGCCTCCAAGGGCAGCATAACAGAGGCAATTGCAAAGGAATTCGATGCATTCAAGGAAAAGTTCTGTCTGGCACTTGATGATGACCTTAACACAGCCGATGCCATAGGCACACTTTTCGACCTTACAAGATACATAAACAAAGAGGTTCTCACCGCAGACGCATCAGCTGAGGATATCACAGCAGCAATGCAGATTTTTGATGAGCTGACAGGTATTCTCGGTATCGTATATAATGAAAAGACCGAGGAAGCAGATGACGGCGCTGAGGAAATTGAAGCACTTATTGCCCAAAGAACCGCAGCAAGAAAAGAAAAGAACTGGGCAAAAGCCGACGAAATAAGAAACAAGCTCACAGAAATGGGCATCGTTCTTGAGGACACTCCCCAGGGTGTAAAATGGCACAGAGCATAACAGAAAAAAGCACATAAAAGTTCAAGCACAAGGCTACGAAAGAATGTAGCTTTGTGCTTGTTTTTTTATATAATTTTTCAGCTTATTATAATTTTCCCTGCTTTTCAGCAGACTGCCCTATTCGTACATAAAGCTTTACCTTCTGTATTTGTCCTGCAGTTCGAGAATTGCATTCTGAAGCTCCTCAGTCAGCTCCTCCTTGGTTTTACCTGCAGAGCTTATGGGCTTTCCGAATATTACATCAACATCAAATTTTTTCTTGTTTTTCGTGTCATAAAACTTAATCATCTTGCTTGATTTCGGAAAAATCTCGTAGGCACCGCTGATGTATACGGGTACAACGGGGACACCTGTTTCAATTGCAATAACCGATGCGCCGCTTTTAATTTTACGGAAAATTCCGTCTTCACTTCTTGTTCCCTCGGGGTGAATAAGAACACACCAGCCCTCTCTGATCTTTGCCTTGATGCTGTTCATTGTATTCATATTCATTCCGCCACGGTCAACAGGCACCATACCGGTTGATTTGATAAGCTGCTTACTGAAGGGATCTTTTCTGAAAAGCTCAATCTTTGCCATAGCGCAAAGCTTCATAAATCTTTCCTTTGAAATAGCAGTTGAAACGAAAAGATAGTCGATTTTCGTAACGTGGTTAGGACAAAGTATAAAGCCGCTGTCGGAGGGAATGTTTTCGGGATTCACGGCATTGATATTGAAGCAGAATTTTGCAAAGCTTCTGAATCGGGAGAAAATCTCATAGTCCCTTTCGGTTTTTTCCTGAGGGTAAATTCCCATAGGTGCTGCTTTTTCTTCCTCGGTATTGCCGCGTTTTACAGCCTCCATAAGGTCAGTTACGGTCATTTCCTTGAAATAAGACCTTTCCACATTCACCTTATATTCACCTTCAATTTCCATTGCAAGGTCAACCGCACTTAATGAGTCCATTGCAAGGTCGGTGAAGATTTTTGTATTTTCGTTTATTTCCGCTGCTGAAACATTGGCAATTCTTGCGATAATTGCAATAAGACGGGACATTTCGCTGTCCGCCACAACAGCATTTGCTTCGGTAGGCTTTACACCGTTTCTTTCATCAAGAGCCTGCTTTTTAAGGATATATCTCTTTGCCTTCTGCAGTGAGGTTCTGGGAATTTCATTTACAAAATGAGTTTTGTAAATTTTCATATTATTGGGAGCATCTGCATTAATTTTTCTGATTTCCTCCTGAATCTCTTCAAAAGAAGCGGAAGTCTCCTTCACAATAAAGGCGTGAATTTCATCAAAGCTGCCGTTTTCTGACGGCACACCGCAGATTGCAAAATCCTTTATACCTCTTATATCACGGTATTTTGCTTCAAGGTCATCGGGAGAAACCTTTTTACCGGTTGAAAGAACGATGTTTTCCTTGGCTCTGCCGATAATTTTAACATTGCCCTTTTCGTCAATGCTTGCAAGATCCCCTGAACGGAACCAGCCGTCAGCCGTGAAGGCTTCCCTTGTTGCTTCCTCATCACGGAAATAGCCCTTCATCATAAAGGGAGTTTTTATAAGAAGCTCATTTTCGTCGGAAAGCTTTACCTCCACCACAGGGTAAGGTTTTCCGCAGGTGTCGGTGCTGATGTCGGACTCCACATTTCCTAAGGTAGGAACATTGGTTTCACTTGCACCGTATGTGCTTAAAATATTAAAGCCGAGACCGTAATAAAAATCTGCCGTTTCCCGGGGAAGCGGAGCGCCGCCCGAAAAAAGACGTACAAGGCAGCCGCCGAAGGTTTCATGAATGCTCTTAAAGATTTTCTTACCTAAAAGAGAGCCGTTTTCCTTACGGAGATTAAAGCACACAGGGAAAAGCTTATGGTACATAAGAGCGGTGATCTTACTGCCGTTAATTTTACGAAGAGCAGCCGTACGGAAAAGCTCATATACCTTGGGTACAGCCGGGAAGGCAGTAGGCTTATATTCCTTAAATGCACCAAGTATTGCATCGGCAGAAACAGATTCTATAAAATGCACATCCGCCCCTGTGATTAAAGGCCCCATTACAAGGCTGAAAAGACCGTAGATATGACTTAAGGGCAATATTCCGAGAAAACGGGATTTTTCTGTAATGTCCTGCACTATCTCCGTCATTTTTGTAGTATCTATAAGACTGTCATGGTAGTGCATTATACCTGCAGCAGTACGGGTTGTGCCTGACGAAAAAATGATACAGGCAACATCCTCGTCGGTATCGGTTGAAGGGGGAAGCTCTGAGGGAACTGCGGTTACGGAATCAGCAAAAACCGAGCAATCATCAACAGAAAAGCAGGGAAAATCAAAACTTTCCTTATTACCGATTTTTTTATAGGTATTCTCTGAAAAGAATGCACCTCTGACATCGGAACGTATTATGAAATTTATCAAATCATTGCCGGAAAGCGATGCATCAATAAGGGCAGCTGTACAGCGGATTTTGCATATTGCAAAAAAGGCTATTATCCACCAGGGACTGCTTTCTGCTGCAATCGCAACTCTGTCGCCGGCTTTTACACCTGACTTAATAAGAATATCGGCATATTTTTCGGCTTCCCCGAACAGCTCTCCGTAAGTGAAAACGAATCTGTCTCCATTGTTCATCGCCATAGACATCGCCCTTTTATGAAGACGATGGGCATTTAATCTGTACACTTCATCAAAAATATTCATATAACGCTCTCTTTAATAATAACTGTTTTTCAGCAAAGAATTTTATCATAATTCAGAATTTGTGTCAATTACACCATCCCGTCATTATATTACCAAATACAAGCTTTTTATTACAATACCATTAAGATTGTTACAAAAAAAATGCCGGGGATTTTACGTCCCCGGCAGTAAAATTATTATGCAAAAAGGTTTTTGATAAAGTTGATTATCTTTGTAAAGAAGCAGATGATTTCAGAGAAGAAGTTTTACCTTCATCTTGAATACCGATATGGTAGTTTTCTTCCGTATACAATCCTCCAGGATAATAATCATAATCATATACAAAAATCGGTTAAAATAATCTTTTCCTCAGTCCCAAAAGCCATAGGAACAGTTGTCACAATCATTAAGATTGCAAGAATGATTGATAAGGTTTTTTTCATTTGTTTGTCTCCTTTCGGGGATTAGTTTGTATTGCAAGTTCATCAAAAACACTTTGAACCGCTTTTTTAGCCACGGTTTCAAAGTCAATTTTTTTGATAAACTCAAGTGCCTCATTAATTTTTTCTTCCTCTGCCTTGTAAATTCGCAGAAGCATTATTATGAGTCTTTTAACTTTTGCTTCAATCGTAAAATACATATCACAAGGGACTGTCATATATGCTCTCATTATTCCCATTGAAGCAATTTCAATTTCGTAGAAGTCCTTCAACTCAAAATTCTTAAACGTTTCACTGAAGGCTTCATACATCATATTTGTTCTTCGTTTAAGTACCTCCTCGCTTGTTTTCGGCATTGAGTAGCCTGCAAGATAGAGGTTTCGCATATCCTCGTTCATTTCTGCCATATAAAGCTGTAAAACTTCATTGGCAATGAAGATAAGCACAGGGTCATCAGTAAGCTTTTTTGATACAGCATTGGAAGCTTCCGTTACACCGTCGAGAAACTTGGTGACAAGATGAACAAGAATTTCCTCTTTGCTGTTCATTTCATAAAGAATTTTTGTCTTTGGCACACCTGACATTTTTGCGATGTCCATTATTGTGGTACGCTCAAAGCCATTCTGAATAAACAGCGCCGTTGCTGCCATGAGAATCTTTTTGTGTAATTCTCTGCTTTCTTCTTCACTTCTTACATTCACAAACTATCACTTCCTTACCGAAATGCACCTCAAAGTGCACCGCGGTTTAATTTCTGGAGCAATGTTACCATAAATAGATTTTATTGTCAATAGTTTTTGGGAAAACTTTCCCCAAAATTTCACGGCTCACATTTTCTGCAAGCCGTGTTTTATGTATTTTATCTAATTTTCACCTTTGAGATATTACGTTTTACCCCTTAAATAAATTTAATGAAAATTAGCAGAATATTAGCAAGTGAGCGACAAACAGGCGAATGATATTGAGTTAATTTCGTCACTAAAAATCATTTTTCTTCGCTTCGAGTATTGTCTGATTGCTTTTATGATAAACAAACCATACAATTGATATTTAAATATAAACGCAAATTATACTGTATGTCCTTCTCCGTATAGCCGGATAAATTCGTCTGCAAATTTTTTCACAAAATCTCTATCTTGTGCAGTTGTTAGTGTTCATTTATCGTAGTGTGTATTGAAACCCAAGGAGCAAATATGATGCAATTAAATCATAAAAAATATAGTTATTTTTATAGAGATTTTAATGTAAAAAAAGAGATATAAGCTTATGGCTATAAAATCATTTAAGAAAACAAAAATTGATTTTGTAGGGATGATTGATATAATGCAGCAACCTTAATTATGCATTCATCCCAACAAACTTCAATTTGCTGTTATGTTAATATTGGCAGGTTAGCGTGTTGCCTATTTTTTGTTGCTTTTTGTTTTGTTCGGGGATATAATTAATTTAAAAGTAAGACTTTATGGGGGTGTTTATTTGCAGTTTTTTGTCTATTTTCTGTTAGCACTTTTTGCTACAACTGTAGGTTCACTTACAGGAATGGGTGGCGGCGTAATCATCAAGCCACTTATGGATGTTTTAGGTGA